>CACJYE010000057.1 GCA_902597555.1 uncultured Pelagibacteraceae bacterium | reverse complement strand
TTTTTATTTTCTTTTTATTCAAAACAAAAAATTTTAATCAATAAGAAAAAATTTTTTGAGTCCTTTTTTAGTGGTGTTTTGTTTCATGGTTTTTATCTTGGTGGTGTCTTTTATTCAATTTCAATAGGCATGCCAACAGCAATAGCTGCATTAATTGTAACTCTTCAACCAGTTCTCACAAATGCATTGAGCGGTCCAATCTTAAACGAAAAAGTATCAGCAAAACAATGGATAGGAGTTTTATTGGGATTTGTTGGTGCAGGACTTGTATTAGGTTTCGATTTAGGCTCTAAAATTCCAATGGAGGGTCTAATTGCTACTATAATTGCATTATTAGCAATTACATTTTCTACTTTATGGCAAAAAAAATTAAGTAACAACTTGCCTTTATCTGTAAGCAATATGAATCAAGCTATTGGTGGTTGTATATTTCATTTATTAATAATTATTTTTTTTGTTGATCCCTATATTGATTTCTCAAAGACATTTATAATTGCAATGAGCCATCAAATATTTTTGGTGTCATTTGGTGCGTTCACGATATTGATGTATTTAATAAAGAATAACTCAGCAAACAAAACAGTTTCTATATTTTTTTTAATTCCAGCAACATCTGCTTTTATGGCCTGGCTGTTCTTAAATGAAAGTTTGACAGTATTAGATTTAATAGGATTTCTTATCACCTCTATAGGTGTTTATATTGCAACAAGAGATTAAAAAAAATTGACCTTATAAAGTTTCAAAGCCAAACTCTAAAGATGCGTCTGTAATAGAGTGATAAAAAGATTCTCCAAAGCTTCTTAGAGCAAATAATCTCACTTTATCTGGATTATCGTCTAGCTTATCAACGGTGAAAGCTATTCCATTGTAAGTTGAATTTATTGAATTATTTTTCCCTAATGTATCAAGATTGTATGGACATCCTTTTTTTAAAACCTCTAAAGTGTCGTTTCCCTCGATTTCGATAATAGCTCTAGAATGAGATAAATCAGTTACAGCAAAGTCTGTATCTTTAAATTTATCTACTAAATTATTTATTAAATCTTTTTTTGTTGATACTAAAAACCAGTTTTTTGGTCCATTCCACATAATTCTTGTAGTTTCATTAAACATTACAGTTAAAGGTTCATTTTTTAATTTTAATCCATCAATATCAATACCCTCAAATGAAACTAAAGAATTTTTGTACTGAACTATTTGAACGATTAATAAATTTTTGATTTCAGATATTTTAAGTGTATCATTTTCATTTTTACCTTCACAATCTCCAAATTGCCCTTTTGCATGAATGTTTGATAAAGCTGAAATTAATGTCATGATCTAACTCTTTCACCTTTTGGGTCTACATAATGTGATGAAACTATCTCAACTGGTATTACTTTGTTTTTAAGTGGTGACATAGCAAAAAGCTTTTGACCTATCATACTTTTTCCATCTTTCAAAATTGCCAAAGAAAAAGGATTATCATATTCAACACTCCAACATGATGCAGAGATATGACCTAACTTTGGATTTGGTAACGCTGCTTTGTCATCTTTAACTAAGTGAGAGCCTTCTGGTATAGTTGTTTGTTTATCCAATGGGACTACACCCACTATTCTCTGTCTATCTTGAGCTATAAATGCAGATCGTTGTAATGATCTTTTTCCAATAAAATCTTTCTTTTTACTAACAAGACCTTCTAAGGCGTTGTCGAATGGAATTGTTCTGCCATCAAGTTCTGATCCAGCAACATGTCCCATTTCAATTCTTAGAGTTGATAATGCTTCTGTTCCATATGGTTGAATATTTAATTCTCCACCAACTTCAATTATTTTTTCCCACATAAAATTTCCATAATCAGACTCAACATTTACTTCATAAGCAAGTTCTCCTGAGAATGAAATTCTAAATATTCTTGCTTTAACACCAAATAAATCTCCCTCCATATAGCCCATAAAAGGTAAACCCTCATTTGAAACATCAGAATTAGGAAATAATTTTTGTAATAAATCTCGAGATTTAGGTCCAGCTATAGCTGCTCCTGCCCAC
>CACJYE010000056.1 GCA_902597555.1 uncultured Pelagibacteraceae bacterium | reverse complement strand
CTTTTTTTTAGAAGGAGGTTTATGTTAATACTTTCACCACCTGATACTTAGCTGAAGTCTTTTAAATATCAAAAAAGTTAATAACATTAAAATCCGTTTGGATTAAAATGCCAAAGAGGCTTAAAAAAGGGAGCTCTTTAGGTATTCGCTTAAAGAGCGAACCCTTAAAATAAATTTTAATGGGGCATTCGGTACTTGCTATGACAAGCTTTACAATTGCTCCACATCAATTGTTTTAATGTATCTCTAATATCATCGCTATCTTCAATAACAGATGCAAGTGTAACCATATCATCAGATGCTTTTTTCATTAAAGCATTAAAAGCTTCTTTTTCTTCCCAAATGATTGGTAACGCTTCTGTTTTAAATCCTTCTTTGGTGTTTTCAGGAAATAAATCAATCAAAACTTTATAATTTTCGCTCATTTCTAACATTAATTCTATTGACTCATCAAAATCTCCATTAGATGCATATGATTGGACTCTTTTAGCAGTACTATAATTCTTGCTAAATAGTGCTTGCCTTCCTTTTATAATGTCCTCAACACTTTGTTCAGCATAACTAGCTGAGACTAAAAACACGGTTAAAGTTGATAACAATAATATTTTAATAGATGAAGTTATGTGATTAAATAATTTATGCATCTTACAAATACCCTAACAGAGTACGGTATTATTTCAAAGCTGTTACATTGGCTTAGTGCGATATTGCTTCTAATTCAAATTCCATTAGGTTTTTATCTTGTTGATTTGGATTTTGGTGACGAAAGAATAACTTTTGAAAATATTCATGTATTAATAGGTTTAACAATATTTTATTTAGTAATTATAAGGTTATTAAATAATATACTTAATCCTAAACCCAAACTTAATCCAAGTATTTTTGTTGGACAAAAGTTTATAGCAAAATTAAACCATGTGCTTTTATATGTGGCAATTTTATCAATAACTATTTCAGGTATTTTAAAAAAATTATTTAATGGAGAAACTTTAGTTATTTTTTTCAAAGAAATTAAGATCAAAGACAATTTTGAATTAGCAGATCAATTTTATAATATTCATATATATTCAAATTATACAATTATAGCTTTAATATCCCTTCATATTTTAGCAGTGATAGCTCACAGATTGTTGTTTAAAGATAATTTATTAAAAAGAATGCTCTAAATTAATGACAAGCAACTCCGTATTTTTTTAATCTCCAATAGTTGTAAGGCCAAGGAGTCAAAAAACCTACTACTAACATTATCGGTACAACCCACCAAGTTAATATGGCACCACCAGTTAAAACATAATCTGTCAAATTCATCATAATTTCCATACTGATCATCGATATTAAACTCATTCCACAAGCAGTTTTAAAAGCATTAATAAAATTAAAATTTTGTGTCATTAAAATAATAGTTTCTAAAATAATACTTGTGATCAATCCATTGATTATTGCTAAAATCATAATTCCTAAAACTGGGAAAGGAATTTCAGTTAATTGAAAAAATAAAATTGTACCAAAATCACCTATAGCACAACCTAATACACACCAAGCGGTATTTTTTGCGCTTCTTTTCCAAGTATGTTTACAAGACCAATTAAATGTAGCAGTAGAGGTATTCACAATAATTTGATAATAATTTAAAATGATTTTTAAACAAGTATTTGATCAAAAATCTTCTACTTACACTTATTTAATTGCATCGGCAAAAGGTCGCGAAGCTTTAATTATTGATCCCGTAATTGAAAACGTTGATAGCTATATAGCTTTACTAAATGAATTAGATCTTAAACTTGTAAAAGTAATTGATACACATATTCATGCAGACCACATAACAGGTGCTTCAAAATTAAAAAAAGTTACAAATTGCTCTACAATCATGGGAGAGCACACACCTGCTGATACAGTAGAAATCAAAGTAAAAGATGAAGAGATAATTAAAATTGATCAAATTGAAATTAAAGCAATGTATACACCTGGTCATACTTCAGACAGTTATAGTTTTTTGATGAACAAATTTTTATTTTCTGGGGATACACTTTTAATTAATGGAACAGGTAGGACAGATTTTCAAAATGGTAGCTCAAAAGATGCTTATAATTCTCTATTTAATAAATTGCTTAAATTACCAGATGATACTTTGCTTTATCCAGGGCATGATTACAACGGTAAACTTGTGAGTACTATTGGAAATGAAAAAAAATCAAATCCAAGGCTTCAAGTTAATAATGCTGATGAATATGCTGAAATAATGTCAAAT
>CACJYE010000055.1 GCA_902597555.1 uncultured Pelagibacteraceae bacterium | reverse complement strand
ATCTGAAGGTATAATTTTTCAATCATGTTATCAGTTTCATAAATTCTTAACTTTCGTATTCACAGGTCAATCAATTAAATTTGGAAATTTTACTTGTTTATCAAGGTCAACTGTAAAAAAATTATTAAATGAAAAAGCTACCTGGAACAGTTTTTCTGGTTCATTAAAAAAAATAGAAAAAGATTTAATTTCTATTCCATCCACAAGAGGCAAAAGATATTTTGGACCATCTCAAATGAGCTTTTTTAATTTGTTAAAACATTCACTTTCAATAATTAGTGTATTTAGAAAAACTGTTCTTATTCGATCAGCTTTGTTTATTATATTTTATATATTGCTTATCAAAAGCTACGCTTCAGTAATTACCTCACTACCTTTGGTTTTATTGCTTGTCATGATTTATTCGATTTCTACTTTGGCCTTAAGAGAAAATATTGAAGATTTTAATAATTCCTTAACAAATATTCACGATATTGATAAAATAAAATAGATTATGAAAAACTTTTTTAGAAAAGTTGCATATGGAATTGGACATAATGAAGATGTTCCTTCAGATCCTTTGAATTGGGCTCTCGATCAAGTAAATGAAGTTCCAGAATTATCTTGGAAAGGTAAAATATATTCTGAAAAAGAATTAAGAAAATACTATAGAGATTGGGTCTATGGCGATAGAAAAGTATTAAGAAAAAAGTATAAAGATAACAAAACACTATACAAAACTCATAAAGATATTCTTAGACACAAAACAGGACAAAAGTTTTGGGAGTCTTTAGAAATTTCTATTAGACATAATGAAGGAATAAATAGTAGTAGTCCAGTTTTAGCCAAACTATGGATGTTTTGGGGAAACTTTTTTGCAATCAGTGAGAAAGATTTTTTAGCAAATTATTCAACCGGCGCATATCAAAGAGAAATAATTCGTCCTAATTTAAATCAAACTTTAGAAAAAATGGTTTATGATGTAACGACTTCTTGGGCCATGATCCATCATCTAGATAATAGTGAGAGTGCTGGTCCTAAAAGTGTTACAGCAAGTGAGGAATGGAGAAGACGAAAAAAAGAGCCTGCAACAATCAATGAAAACCATGCAAGAGAACTTTTAGAACTACATACAGTGTCTCCAAAAGCAGGCTATACCCAAGAAGATGTAATTCAGCTGGCATATATTATGACTGGCTGGCAACATAGATGGAGTAAAAAAAATCTAGAAACAGGCAATGTCTGGTTTAACTCTGAATATCATCAAAGAGGTAAAAAAAATGTTTTAGGAAAAGAATATAAAAAAGGTAAAAAAGCATTAGCTGTTGTAATTAAAGATTTAGTTAATCATCCTAACTGTAGAGACTTTGTTGCTGAAAGACTTTGTAGATTTTTAATTACAGACGAACCCACAAAAGAGATGAAGCAACCAATTATTGATGCCTTCAAAAAATCTGATGGATTTATTCCTGAAATTCATAAAACAGCGATTAAAGTAGCTTTTGATTACAACGACAAATATAAAAAATTTCAAACACCTGAGAACTGGCTTATTCAAGTTGCTAAAATTGCGGATCTTAATTGGCCGCCATCTCCTATTCTGATGGATAAATATGAGCTAGGTCAAAGACCATTCGACTCACAAAGAGAACCTGAGTGGTTATTACAAAATATTGGTCACCATCCCTACAGAGCAAAACAACCAAATGGTTGGTCAGATCACTCTGCTGATTGGATTTCTCCAGAATTATTAATTAGAAGATTGGTGTATGCAAAAGCAAGTTATAATTTTGCTAAAATGGAAAATAATAAAAATTCAGAATATTATGTGAAAATGGTTGAAAATAATTTTGACAACCCAAGTAAAATAATGAAATACTTAAATCAAAAAAATAGATCTGTTGAGAAACATACTCTACTTTTTAACCATCCGGAGTTTTTAAAAGCATGAAGATATCAAGAAGAGATTTTTTAAAAACTACAGCTTTAACTTCATTATATTTTGCCGGTTTTAGTGCTCATAGTTATGCAAATTCAGCCAAAAAGAAAAATTTGGTAATTATAATGTTACGTGGTGGAATGGATGGTCTATGTGCTATTCCAGTGAAAGGTGACAAAAATTTCGAAAAATTAAGAAGTAAAATCAATCTTGATAGAACTTTAAAATTAACTTCAGATTTTGATTTACACCCAGCATTAAAAACATTTAAAAGTCTTTGGGATCAAAATCTAAGTGCAGCAGTGCATGCAACAAATATCCCTTACACAGGCAGATCACATTTTGATGGCCA
>CACJYE010000054.1 GCA_902597555.1 uncultured Pelagibacteraceae bacterium | reverse complement strand
TAATATTAAAAATTCTGTGGCTGCTGCAGCACTTGCATTAACATTAGGTCTTCCAATTAAAAATATAAAAAAAGGTCTTAAAAATTTTAAAGGTGTTCAAAGAAGATTTAATAAAATTTTCAATTTTAATAATGTAAATTTTTTTGATGATTATGCTCATCACCCAACAGAAATAAGAGAAGTATTAGATGGCATAAAGAATGTTTATAAAGATTACGAAAAAATATGTATTTTTCAACCACATAGAATATCAAGATTAAAAGATTTAAAAAAAGAATTTACCTTTGCTTTTAAAAATGCAGATAAAGTTATTTTATTTCCAATTTATACTGCTGGAGAAAAGATTAAACTTGGATTTAAATATACAAACTTTGCAAAAGAAATAATTAAAAATTCAAAAGTTCAATTATTTTTAGTGGAAGATCGGTTTCAATTGGCTAAGTTTATTAAAGCAAATATATATGGAAAAAAAATAGTTATAGGCATGGGCGCAGGAAGCATCTCAAGTTGGATGCGAGAATTACCTACTTTATTATCATGAAGGTTGATCAAAAAGAAATGATAGATGAGTTCGGTGACAACTTAAAGTTAGATTATGACTTAAAAAAAAAAAACTGGTTTAATATAGGAGGAAAAACAAAAGCTTTTTATAAAGCAGACAATTTAAAAGAATTAATTAAATTTCTTAAAAAAATTAAAAATGAAGAAAAGATATTCATATTAGGTGCTGGCTCAAATACACTGATTTCAGATACTAAATTTGAGGGAGTCGTTATAAAACTTTCACATAATTTTAATAATATTTCTATGCATTCTGAGAAAATTATAGTGGCTGGTAGTGCAGTTACAGATAAATCATTATCTGAATATGCAATGGAAAATAGTCTAGGTGGTTTTGAGTTTCTTTCATGCATACCAGGTACAGTAGGTGGTGGAATAAGAATGAATGCAGGCTGTTTTCAAAGAGAGTTTAAAGATATTTTAATTTCTATTCAGGCAATAAATAAATTAGGTCAAATAAATACTATACCAGCAAAAGAGATTAATTTTAAATATAGAAATAGTGGATTATCAGAGGATCTCATTTTTTTAAGCGCGTCTTTTAAAGGTTACAAAAAAGACAAAAATTTAATTATCAATGAAATGAGATCGCTTAAAGAAAAAAAAGAACAAACTCAACCAACAAAAATTAAAACTAGTGGTAGTACATTTAAAAACCCAGTAGACCAGACAGATAAAAAAGTTTGGCAACTAATAAAAGAATCTGTTCCACTAAAACAATCATTTGGAGATGCATCGATATCTGAAAAACACTGTAATTTTTTTGTAAATAAGGGTAATGCTAAGTTTGAAGACATGAAAAAACTGATAGATTTTGTATCAGAAAGTGTATTAAAGAAAACAGGTATCAAACTAGAAACAGAAATAAAAATATTAGAAAATTGAAAAAGAAAGTAATTATACTATCTGGAGGAATTTCTAAAGAAAGATTGATTAGTCTTGATACAGGATTACAGGTTGCTAAAGAATTAAGAAAAAATGGTTATAAGGTTAAAATAACAGAACCAGATAAAAATTTAAAAAACAATATTAAAATTTTTAAACCAAATGTAATTTTCAATGCATTACATGGCCAATTTGGTGAAGATGGTTATATTCAAACTATTCTTGAAAGATTTAATATTCCATATACGCATTCAGGTGTCATCGCATCATCCATAGCAATGGATAAAGAAATCTCAAAAAAAATATTTTTAAAGAATAAAATAAAAACTCCTAAATTTTTTACATACAATTATGATAAGACAACTTCTAGTTTAACTAAAATAGTAAATAAAAAATTAAGATTTCCTGTAGTAGTAAAGCCATTAAATGAAGGCTCAAGTGTAAATGTTTATATTGCAAATAAAAAAAATTTTTTAAAAATTCTTAATAAACTTAAAAGTTATAAAAAAGTGTTAATTGAGCAATTTATTGATGGAAGAGAAATACAAGTCGCTATTATGGGTAATAAGAAATTAGGTGCCATTGAACTTAAACCAAAAAGAAAATTTTATGACTATCAAGCAAAGTATGATTCAAAAGCTAAAACTAAACATATAATTCCAGTAGACTTACCAAGGATCAAATTAAATCAAGTTTTAAATATAGCTTTTAAAGCTCACAAAATAATTGGCTGTAGGGGAGTTACGAGATCAGATTTTAAATATTTCAAAGGAAATTTTTACTTATTAGAAATTAATACCCAGCCTGGTATGACTAAATTATCTTTAGTACCTGAAATAGCAAGTTATAAAGGAATAAGTTTTTTGAAATTAATTAAATGGATTTTAAAAGATGCATCAAAGAAAAAGTAAAAAA
>CACJYE010000053.1 GCA_902597555.1 uncultured Pelagibacteraceae bacterium | reverse complement strand
CTGTGCCTGCTAGTTTCAGATCACATTTATCAAATTTAGGTTACAACGGCGTTATCTGTTATCCTTCATTTAATAATTCTTCAATAGAAGCATGTTCTCAAGATAGAATTGAAAAAATTTCTTCAGCAATAGACTCTTTAAATCCTTTTGAGGAAAAGAGAGATTACTTCGCAACATCAATATTAGCAGAAAGTACAAATTTACAGTTTGATAGCGAAGGTAGAATTTCACTTTCATCAAAATTATTAAAGCATGCAAAAATAAAAAATAGCATGTTGTTCGTTGGTCAAGGTCAAACTTTCCAAATATGGGAACCAACAACATTTGAAAAATTTAGGACGTCTGCAAGAAAAAAAGCAAATTTAAATCGTGCAAGTCTTAAATGGGAAAAACACTTAAACAACAATGAGGGGAAATAAGATGACAATTAACTTTAAAGCACCAGAAATTAAAGAATTACAGCCACGATTACTAGTATTAGGAGTTGGTGGGGCAGGCGGAAATGCAATTAATGAAATGATTGAAAATAATCTACAAGGAGTAGAATTTATTGCAGTCAACACAGATGCACAAGATTTAAAGTTAAGTAAAGCTAAAACAAGAATTCAAATAGGATTAAACTTAACAAAAGGTTTAGGAGCAGGTGCGAAACTTGATATTGGACAAGCTGCAGCTGATGAGTCTTTAAATGAAATTGTAAATACACTTCAAGGTGCAAACATGGTTTTTATTGCAGCGGGTATGGGTGGTGGAACGGGCACTGGTGCTGCTCATGTCATCGCAAGAGCTGCTAAAGAATTAAATATCTTAACTGTAGGTGTTGTGACTCTTCCATTTTTATATGAAGGCCCCTCTAGAATGAGAAGAGCACAACAAGGTTTGGAAGAGTTAAGAAAACATGTTGATACAATAATTGTTATTCCAAATCAAAATCTGTTTAAAATTGCAAATGAACAAACAACTTTTGAAGAGTCATTTAATCTTTCAAACAATGTTTTGATGCATGGTGTACAAAGTATAACAGACTTAATGGTCAGACCTGGTTTAATCAATTTAGATTTTGCAGATGTCGAAACCGTCATGGCGGCGATGGGCAAAGCTATGATGGGAACTGGAGAAGCTGAAGGAGAAGGAAGAGCTCTAAAAGCAGCGGAAATGGCAATCAGTAACCCACTTATAGACGACTATACTTTAAAAGGTGCTAAAGGTTTGTTGGTAAATATTACTGGTGGTAAAGATCTTAAACTTTTTGAAGTTGATGAAGCTGTAAATAAAGTAAGAGCTGAAGTTGACCCTGAAGCAGAGTTAATTATTGGTGCAATCACTGATACTGAGCTAGATGGAAAAATGAGAGTTTCAATTGTTGCTACCTCTTTAGATGGCCAACAGCCAGAATCAAAATCTGTTGTAAATATGGTTCATAGAATTCAAAACCGTAATCCAGGTTACTCTGATTTTTCAAACATGGGATCATCTCAATCTTTTAATTTTTCAAATACAACAGCATCAAATCCAATTACACATGGTGCGAATGCTTTAAAGCTTGAAAATGAGATTATCCAAGAACAACAAACTGAGAGTTCTCATAATCAGATGATGAGTGAAGAAGTCGTGCAAAATACGAACATGGAAAGCGAGAGTATAGTGCAGGATGGTTCAGTTAATGAAATGGAGAAATCTTTTGCTCAAGAAGCTATGGAAACTACACATGAAGATCCTCAAGATATTAACAACGAAGAAGAAATCTCTAATGACTTAAAAGAATTCGGAGTGGACGCAGATGCACCAGATTTATTTAGTCCAGAATCTGATAATTCAAGCCCTGAGGATTTATTGACCTCAGATGAAGAGGAAGAAGATGATCTTGAGATACCAGCATTCTTAAGAAGACAAAAAAATTAATGGTCTTCCCAGAGATAAATGGACGCCACCATAGTACCGAAAATGCAAAAGCATTATCCGGTACTGCTAAAAGAAATTATTAGCGTTATTTCCCCTCAACATGGTGGCACATTTATTGATTGTACTTTTGGTCAAGGTGGTTACTCCAAAAAAATCTTGGATTTTAAAAATACAAAAGTAATAGCTCTAGACAGAGACCTAGAGAGTGAAAAAATTGCTAATCAATTAAAAGAAAATTTTGAAGATAGATTTATATTTAAAAATATTAAATTTAGTCAGTTAAGTAATTTAAAACTAAAAAATGAAAACATAAGAGGAGTAATTTTTGATCTTGGTTATTCCTATAATCAAATAAAAGACCCACAAAAGGGATTGTCATTCTTAGATAGTGGCAAATTAAATATGCAGCTGGGATTAAATACTTATTCAGCTGAAGATGTAATCAATAAACTCAATGAAAAAGAATTGGAAAGTATTTTTAAATTTTTTGGAGATGAAAAAGAAGCAAAATTTATTGCGCGAAATATCATAAAAGAGAGATCTAAAAATCAAATAGATA
>CACJYE010000052.1 GCA_902597555.1 uncultured Pelagibacteraceae bacterium | reverse complement strand
CTTTATCGGTAAATACTTCCCATGATCCATCTTTTTTTTGTTTTGTATCTTTAACAACAGTGTGAGTGTAGTATTTTCCACCATGAACTTTTGCAGCTTTTGCAAAAGCATAAGTAACTCCCGATGGATCAACTTCACCGTCTATAGGATCCCATAAAGCTAACAAATATCTAGAGGGGTCAATTAATGGATTTTTCTTTTTTACTTCTTCCAAAGAAATAAATTCTTGGTCAAGTCCCATGTATCTTGCTTTTGATCTTTCTCTCTTTAAATAATCTGCCCACACCTCATTTGAAGCTAAATAAAAACCTCCACTAGGTTTAAAACCAACAGAATGACCAGACTCTTTTTCTATTTCTTTGTATAAACCTATTGTATAAGCCATCATCCTAGAGATATTAGGGTCAGATGAAATCACGTGAACATTTCCCGCTGCATGCCAAGATGAACCGGAAGTAAGTTCGTTTCTCTCAAGTAAAATACAATCCTTTAATCCAAATTTTGATAAATGGTAAAGGATAGAGCACCCTACTACACCACCTCCTATGACTACTACCTTTGCATGCTTTTCCATTAATATTTAATTTCCTTGTTTACTTTTTTTAATGATTTGTCAGTTCCATGATGGAAGTGTTTGCTCATGTCTGGCATATATTTCATTGAAATTGGTTTTTTACCAATTGCAACTGACATTTCTCTGACGTGATGCGCTTCTGCTCCACAACAAATACCGATAAAATTTATTTTGTTTTGAGCACACTCACTTGCAAACTCCGCCATTTCAAATCTGTTACATAGCAAATTATCTAAAGCGACTGGAAATGCGTTACCACCAGGGATACAATTGCAGCCATGATCAGTTATATTTAAAAAACCAGGTTCTTCCTCTGTTGTTCTATAAGGTACTGGAAGTCCAGCAACATGACATGAAACCTTTTCTCTAACCTTTTTTAATAATTTCATTGTCATTTCAGGTCCTCGATAACAATTTAAACCAACTACATCTGCGCCTAAATCTTCCATCATTTTACACGCATCTGCAGCAGTATGACCTTCTCTAGTTTTATCTCCTCTAGGAATAGCAAAATTACAAACTGCAATAAGTCCAGCATCTTTAATTGCTTTTAATGCTAGCTTCATTTCTTCTGTCCAATTAATTGTTTCTGCAATTACAAAATCAACTCCTGCTTCTTTCGCCCAACCAATTTGTTCTTCATACATTTTTTGACATTCTTTATGAGTACTAGCATCTCCTGGGTCAAAAATATTTGTATTAGCTACATCGCCACAAACCATCAGGTCTAAATCTTTAAATTCAGCTGCAGCATCTTTTGCAATTTTAAGTGCATTTTTTTGGAGTGGCTCTAACATATCTTCTTTACCTATAATTCTAAGTTTTTCTCTATGCCCATAATAAGTAAATGCTTGAACAACATCAGACCCCGCACGAATAAACTCTCTATGTAATTGCGTTACTACCTCCGGATGTTCTAATACAACTTCAGGCACGAATGGTCCTGCTGATAGATATCCTCTTCTTTCCATTGCAAAAAGATATCCCTCTGCACACATTATTGGACCTTCATTTAATCTAGAAATAAGATCTTTTTTCATAATTTATCCTTTCATTTCATTATATTGTTTGCAACCCATTTGTGAAAATGATGGGTGGGATTATCCATCGCAGGTGAAAAATTTCCCCCATTATAAGATGGTGATTTTCTTCCATCCTGCATTCCCTCGATTATATTTAAATCTTCAAATTGAACTCCCTTCCAAAGTTCAAAGTTTTGCTTTCTAAGTGATTTAAATTTTTTTGAATTTGCTGCTTCATTACCAACGTAATAAATTTCCATATGTTCTTTTGTATATTCATTATTTACTGGTTCTAACCAGTAAGCATAAAAATGATCTTTATGAATTCCGAGCATGACATTTGGGAAAAGAGCAACATATTCAGCAATTTGCTCTTGATCTTTTGGCCAATTTGGAAAAGATGGAAATTTAAGATTGCTTTTAAACCTCGGGTTATAAACAACAGTACCTTGACCAGCAAAACGATTTGGTAATCCTTGAATGTGATAATGATCATCAATTTTTGAGTAAGAGTTTAATCCAGGATGAACCCAAGGTAGATGATAACTTTCACAATAATTTTCTATTGCAAATTTCCAATTACATTTAGCATTTAAATTAAAATAACCATAATCTTTTGAGTAAACAATTAAATCTCTATCTTTAAGTGACCAAAATTTTTTCCATCTGTCATTCAGAGGTTTAATATATTTTTCAAAATCAATTTCATTTTTGTTTAAATTTACAAAAATTAAATCTAACCAAATATAAGATCTGACTTCCTTAAGCCCACTTTTGGATTTGCTAAATTTATTACAATTATGTTTATTCATTCCACCGATGTGTGGTGTAGCTATCAACTTACCACTCATATCATAAGACCAAGAATGATATGGACATCTTATTACATTCTTAATTTTACATTTTTCTTGAAGAATTTTAAAACCACGATGGCTACAAACATTATGAAAAACTATTATTTTTATCTCTTAAAATAATTAATGGAATTCCTAGGAGATCAAATGGTTTCGCATCTCCAATATTTGGTACAGAACTACCAACACCAATTACTACCCATTTATTTTCAAAAATTTT
>CACJYE010000051.1 GCA_902597555.1 uncultured Pelagibacteraceae bacterium | reverse complement strand
AAAATAATGTATTGATTAATAATGTGAGGCCAGGGCCAACTCTTACAAATTTTTTGAAAAAAACAGCAAAGAATTTAGATAAAAGAAAAGAACTTATTCCTGCTAAAAGATTTTGTAAAATTGAGGAAATTGCTGAACTTTTATTTTATCTAATAGATAAAAATACATTTATTACTAATGAAAGCATTTCCATAGCTGGTGGTGAATAAGATGGTTTCAAAATTTAATATTAAAAAATTTTATAAATATTTTGATAGAAGTTTAGATATAGCTAAATGTATTTATCCAGATAAAAATGAATAAAATTAACTTATCAAATGCATTTGGGAAGGATACTCAAATAAAAAAATTCACTGAAAGTAGAAATAAAATTAAAGATTTGTATCCGTCAGAAAAAAAATTTTTTTTAGATTTGGCAAAAAATTCAAAAACTTTTTTGGATTTTGGTAGTGCTACAGGGAATTTTATAGATATCATTAATAAGATTACTAAAATTCAAAAATTTGTAGGGCTTGATATTTCAAAAGACATGCTTGAAAGGGCAAAATTATTACACCCAAGACATGAATTTCAAAAATATAATGGAAAGAAAATTTTATTAAAATCAAAATTTAATTTAGTTTATAGTTTTGGAACTTTAATTTATTGCATAAATTATCAAAATATAATTAAGGATTTTATAAACATTTCAGATAAGTATATTAATTTTGATGTAAGATTAGTTTTTGACCAAACTTTAATTAACAAACAAAAAAGTTACCAAATAATATCCACAAATCCACTTTTAAAATTTCCATATGTAGTTTTAAACTTTAATGAATTTTTAGATTTTCTTGTAAAAACTACTAAAAGTAAATATAAAATTAGTTTTTATGGATATAAGTATCCTGTAGCAAGAGATGTTAGATCTAAATATAAAAATGTATTTATGGTATCTGTTTTAATAGATAAAACAAAAAGTTTTTCACTTAACATAGATATTCAAAAATAAAATGCTTTCAAAAAATATAATTAATAGACCTCCATGGACAAACAAAGTTATTGAGGAAAGAGAAATAGATTTATCAAAAAATGTTCACTTTGATTCAAAATTAAACATTACTGTTAAAAAAATTATTAATAATAAAAACAATATATTAAATTACGGTAACGAATATAGTTTGTATGAGTCGATTTGTAATTATTACAAGCTTGATATTAATAAATTAGCTATTGGGTATGGGGCTACAGATATATTGCAAAGATTAATTTTTTCTTTAGACATTAAAAAACTTTATATAGCAAAGCACGCATTTGAAATGATAGAAGTTTACTGCAAAATGATTAATTTAAAATATGAGATAGTTGATCCAGAAAAATTGATAGACAAAGAGATAAGTAAAGACTCGGCAATGTATATTGCTAACCCAAATAGTATTGATGGTACAGGATTAAATATTTTTGAATTAAAAGATAAATTTAAATATTTAATAGCAGACGAAGTTTACGCTGATTTTGAGAATAAATTTTCTTTACTTAATAAATTTCAATCCAACTTAATTATAGTTAAGAGTTTGAGCAAAAGTCTAGGAATAGCAGGATTAAGAGTTGGTTTTTCATATTCATCTGAAAAAATTGCAAATGAGATTCAAAAGCTAAGAACCAGTCAAGTCTCAACATCCATAGCTTGTATAGTTGTGCCAGAAGTTATTAGCACAACACAAGATGTGATCTTCAGAATGAAAGAGACTCAAGAGTTTTTAGAAAAAAATTATGAATGCAAAAGATCAATTGCAAATTATGTTTTATTTAAAGAACCAAATAAATATACAAATATATTTGGCTCTAGAGAAGTAGGAGGTTATCACAGGATGGCATTAACAGACATGGAGACTCTAAGTAAAATATGAAAAATAACGTAAATAAAAATTTTAAATGAAATATTATAATATTAATCTATTGAGTCCTGTTACTCTTCCAGTGAAGCTTTCTGTCAATTTTGGTGTGACACCTTTTGGGGTGATAACAAAGGTTTTAAAATTATCTTAGGTAATAATATTTGCTTTATTGTCTTACTATATTTTAATCAGAAGTAAGTATGAGCTAAAATTAGTTTATGACATAATATATTAAATTCTTAAAAAGAAGAACTTTTAAAATATTGTAATAAAAATATAATCATATAAATATTTGTTTTTTAGATAATGAATTCAATAGAAAATAAAAATTTTAAATACTCTAAGATTAATGATCCTTTTAATTACGTTGTAATAGAGAATTTTTTAGATTTAGATTATTTAAAAATAGTAGATAATTATTTTGATAAAGTGCCTGATACACTTTACGTTCAAGAATCAGTTCCTCAATCAGTTATGACTAAACTAGATATTTATAACTTAAAAGAAGGTGATCAGCTTGAAGTAAATTGCGTATCTGATTTTTCGTCAGAAAATAAATCTACTGATTACGCCAAGGTACAAAAAATTAAGTTAAAAAATAGTCCAAATGGTCAGCAAGGAATAAACCGTTTATTTGTGGATGTTAATAACATTGATTTATTTCCAGAAATATTACCACTTAAAAATAAGTTGGTTTCTAAAAGCTTTAATCAGTTTCTTAGCAAGGAGTTGAATTGTGATATAAGTAAAACAAGACTGAAAATAGAATTATTAAGAAATAAAAAAGGACATTTCTTATTGCCACACCAAGATTGTATAGAAAAAGTTGTTTCTTTTTTAATCTATATAAATTTTAATAATCAACCATTAGATGCAGGAACAGATATTTACTCAATTAAAAGTAAAGAATATCTAAAAGAGACTATGAAAAGAAATTTTGATGATTTTAATAAATTGAAAACTATTCCTTTCATTAATA
>CACJYE010000050.1 GCA_902597555.1 uncultured Pelagibacteraceae bacterium | reverse complement strand
TTTTGGTTTAGATGATGAAAAATTGAATTTAGCTTTAAATCGTAAATACACTATTCCATTTATATTTAACGGAAACAAAACTGAAAAAAATCAATTATCAAAAATTATAAGAAAAGAAGGTCTTTTCTTACAAGAAGGTGGAAGAGTGATAAATTTAACCGACAAAACAAACAAAGCTAAGGCTCTTCAAGTATTTGTTAGATTCTATAAAAAATATCACAAAAATGTAAAAACAATAGCTGTGGGCGATAATTATAATGACTTGGAAATGCTTAAAATAAGTGATTATCCCTGCTTAGTATTTAATGATGAATTCACTTTAGATGAAATTCCTATAAATAATTTAATTACAACTAACAAGCCATCACCTCAGGGCTGGGCAGATGTGATTAAAATGGCTCTGGTTAAAATAAGTAAAAATTAATAAAATATTATATGAGTGATTTTTCTCAAAACGGTATTATTTCAACACTTCATGATTTTGGAACAAAGTCAACAAAGCAAATAGAACAAGAACTTTTAAGTTTTTCAAAAGAAAGAAAAATGGAACTGATACTACCGTGTCTTTATAGTGAATTGAACGGTGATGCGTTACCAAGGATAGTTTCTGAAATTTCTAAAACTAATTACCTACATCATATTATTATAGGGTTAGATCAAGCTAATGAAAAACAGGCGAGAAAGGCGTGGACTTTTTTTGAAAAACTAGAAACTCCATTTACAATATTATGGAATGATGGTCCTAATTTAAAAAAATTGGATAAAGAGTTACAAACAAAATCATTAGCACCGAATGAAAAAGGTAAAGGAAGAAACGTTTGGTATTGTATTGGAATGTCTATAGCAAGAAATAGTGCCAGATCAGTTGCTCTACATGATTGTGATATAAAAACCTATGATAGAAGAATGTTGGCAAAATTATTTTACCCAGTGGTGAATCCTTTATTCAATTTTGAATTTTGCAAAGGTTACTATCCAAGAGTTGCTGGTAATAAAATGAACGGAAGAGTAGCAAGACTTTTGGTATTTCCATTATTAAACGCTTTAGAAAAAACCATTGGAAAAAGTGAATATTTAGATTTTATGAAATCTTTTAAATATCCTTTGGCTGGTGAATTTTCTTTTAGAAGAAATATTTTGCCAGAGCTACGAATTTCCTCAGACTGGGGAATAGAGATTGGGATATTATCTGAGATGCAAAGAAATTTTTCTCCACAAAATATTTGTCAGGTGGATTTAGCTGATACCTATGATCATAAGCACCAGGATTTATCAATTGATGATCATAAAAAAGGATTATCAAGAATGTCTATTGATATAATAAAAACTTTTATTAAAAAGCTTGCTACGCAAGGACACTCATTTAGTAGAGAACAATTAAGATCATTAAAGGCAACATATTATAGATCTGCTTTAGATTTAATAGACGCCTATAGATCTGATACTGAAATAAATGGTTTAAGTTTTGACTCTCATTCCGAGGAAAAAGCAGTTGAATTATTTTCAAGAAATATAATTAAAGCAGGAGAA
This sequence comes from uncultured Pelagibacteraceae bacterium, assembly GCA_902597555.1. Lineage (GTDB taxonomy): Bacteria > Pseudomonadota > Alphaproteobacteria > Pelagibacterales > Pelagibacteraceae > Pelagibacter. The sequence continues at coordinate 1,609 of CACJYE010000050.1, read as the reverse complement.
GATTTTTATTTAAATCCCATGGATGCTCCATTCATACCAACATGGAGTAGAGTTAAAAGTGCTATCCCAGATTTTTTAATAAGATTGGAAAAAGCCGTTAACGAGGATAATAAATACTATCTTTAGTCGTATTTACGTTTTTAGTGCTTTAATTAAAAACCTGTTATCTAGCTTACAATCTTGGTAACCTTTTTTTACAACGTTTAAATATCTTTCTGTTGGGAATTTAAAAGGTGATTTTTTTACCATTGTATAAGTCATTACTTTTTTTCCATAATAATAAAAATAATATTTTTTATAAAGAATTGGAAAATCTTCATAAACATCTAATTTTTTTTCATCATTCTTAGAAATTTCAAATAAGGCTCCAGGAACAATAGCATTTTTTTTAGGTTCAATATCTGCAGCTCTGTACTTACTTCTAAAAGTTAATCTAAAATCTTTCAAATTAATTTTTTTTAAAAAGATGCTATCTTTACACCTTCGTTTCATTTGGAAATGATGAAGATTACTACCATAAGCAAAATACAACATTATCGATCCACTACTTCAATATTTTTTTGTTTAACAAATTTTAAAATTTGAGAATTACAAATATTAATTTTATTTTGATCTTCAGATCTAATTACTATTGAAACTCCTAATTTTCCTGCATGAAAAAATGGATAGCTACCAATTTCAACATCCATATTATCATTTTGAACTTGAGTTAAAGAGTCTGCTATTTCACTTTCAACTGTTTTTAAACTTATGGTAAGACTTTTAATAGGTTCACCACCAACAATTTCATTTGTTAAACCACCTAACATTGATTTCAAAATGGACGGTACACCAGGTAAAGAATAAACATTTTCAACAACAAATCCTGGAGCACCACTAGTTGGATTTAAAATTAATTTTGCATTCTGTGGCATCCATGCCATTTTTTGTCTCCCATCGTTAAATTCTCCTGGTTGATAATATTTTTCTAAAATTTTGAAAGCTTCTTTGTGGACTTCATATTTTACTCCAAAAGCCCTTGACACAGATTGAGCTGTAATATCATCATGTGTTGGGCCTATACCACCAGTTGTAAAAACATAATCATATGTTGATCTAAGTAAATTTAAAGTACTCACAATTGTTTTTTCAATATCTGGAATTACTCGAACTTCTGCAACATTTACTCCAATTGAGTTTAGCCATATTGCTAAAGTTGAGGTATTGGTATCTTGTGTTCTGCCAGACAATATTTCATTACCTATTATTAATATTGCAGCGTTAACTTTTACTTTTTTATCCATATGAAATATATAGTTTAGTAATGGAATTTACCAAGTCTTTAATAAAAGGCAAACTAATCAAACGTTATAAAAGATTTTTTACTGATGTAAAAATAGGCAAGGAAATTGTCACATCACACTGTCCTAATACAGGATCAATGAAAGGATTGTTAGATGAGGGCAATGAAGTTTATCTACTACCAAATAATGATCCAAAAAGAAAACTTAAATATGGATTAGAGATTATTAAATCTAGAAAAAATTTAGTTGGAGTAAATACTCATATGGCAAATAGAATAGTTGAGCATGGTCTCAAAAATAATTTAATAAATGAGCTTAAAAATAAT
>CACJYE010000049.1 GCA_902597555.1 uncultured Pelagibacteraceae bacterium | reverse complement strand
TATTAAGCAGTGCCTTTCTAAAATGGAAAAGGGTCCGATAAAATCTTTAGATGGCAAGATAAGCCCACCATCTAAAAAAAGAGATTAAACAATCAATGGAAGCACTTATTCATCATTTTAAACTTTTTACAGAGGGTTATAGAGTTCCTAAAGATGAAATCTACACAGCAGTAGAAGCTCCAAAAGGAGAATTTGGTGTTTATCTGATTTCAGATGGATCAAATAAACCTTATAAATGTAAAATTAGAGCTCCTGGATTTTCACATCTACAATCAATGGACTATTTAATAAAAGGACATATGTTAGCTGATGTACCAGCAGTATTGGGTTCATTAGATATAGTTTTTGGTGAGGTAGACAGATGAGCTTAAGAAGACCTGCAAAAGATCAACCTGAAACTTTTGAGTTTAGTTCTTCCTCGATGGAAGAAGCAAATAAAATAGTTTTAAAATATCCTGAAGGCAAACAGCAAAGCGCTGTGATGGCTTTACTATATATTGCTCAAAAACAGAATGATAACTGGATACCATTGGCTGCTATGAAATATATCGCAAAGTTTTTAGAAATGCCTTACATAAAAGTTTATGAGGTAGCAACTTTTTACACCATGTACAATTTATCACCAGTAGGAAAGTATTTTGTTCAGGTTTGTACTACTACTCCTTGTATGATTCGAGGAGCAAATAAAATAGTTGAAGCTTGTAAGGAAAAAATTTCAGATAAAGAAAATGAATTATTAAATGATAAAAATTGTTCTTGGATGGAAGTAGAATGTTTAGGAGCATGTGTTAATGCACCTATGATGCAAATTAATGATGATTATTATGAAGATTTAGATAAAGAAAAGACAATAGAAATATTTGATAAAATTTTAAAAGGTGAGGACCCAAAACCAGGATCATATCGAGGACGATTAAATACTGAACCTGAGAATAATAGAAAAACACTTATGGATGTAAAAAATGCTTAAAGATCAAGATAGAATTTTTAAAAATTTGTATAATGATATGGGTTCGGATGTTAAATCTGCTCAAAAAAGAGGTGACTGGGTAAATACATCAGAATTGGTATCAAAAGGAAGAGATTGGATAATAAATGAGGTAAAAGTTTCACAACTCAGAGGAAGAGGAGGTGCCGGATTTCCTACAGGTTTAAAATGGTCTTTTGCTCCTAAAGAAGTAGGATCTAGGCCTCATTATTTAGTTATTAATGCAGACGAGTCTGAGCCAGGCACTTGTAAAGATAGAGATATTTTAAGATTTGAACCCCATAAATTGATTGAAGGTTGTTTAATAGCATCATACGCAGTTCAAGCTCATGTTTGTTATATCTATATCAGAGGTGAATATTTTATAGAGGGTCAAAAATTACAATCAGCTATTGATGAAGCTTATGAAAAAAATTTAATTGGTAAAAATGCTGCTGGAACTGGATGGGATTTAGATATTTACATTCACTACGGAGCAGGTGCTTATATTTGTGGAGAAGAAACTGCATTATTAGAGAGCATAGAAGGTAAAAAAGGGCAACCTAGATTGAAACCACCATTCCCAGCTTTAATTGGCCTTTATGGATGTCCAACAATTATAAACAATGTAGAGACTATAGCAGTAGTTCCAACAATTCTTAGAAAAAGTGGAAAATGGTTTGCCTCTCTTGGAAGAGAAAAAAATACTGGTACAAAAATATTTTGTATATCAGGAAATGTTAATACACCATGCAACGTTGAGGAAGAAATGAATATTCCTTTAAAAGAATTAATAGAAGTTCATGCTGGAGGTGTAATTGGTGGATGGGATAATTTACAAGCTGTTATACCAGGAGGTTCATCCATGCCTCTTATTCCCAAAGAAAAATGTGAAACATTAACAATGGATTTTGACTCACTTATGGCTGAAAAAAGTGGTTTAGGTACGGCTGGTATTGTTGTGATAAATAAAGATCAAGACATTATTAAATGTATGGCAAGAATCGCAAGATTTTATAAACATGAAAGTTGTGGTCAATGTACACCTTGTAGAGAGGGTTCTGGTTGGATGTGGAGAATGCTTGAAAGAATGGCAAAAGGTGATGCAACAAAAGATGAAGTTGATATGTTAGGTGATGTTACGAATCAAATTGCAGGACATACTATTTGTGCTTTTGGTGAGGGATCCTCATGGCCAGTTCAAGGACTTTTAAGACATTTTAAAAAAGAAATAGTGAAGAGAAATAATTTGGATCCTATTGTTCATAAAAAAAACAATATTCCTTATTTGGTTGATCAACATTTATTGGAAAAAAAAAATGCTTAAATTAAAAGTAAACGATGTTGATGTTGAAGTAGAAGAGGGGTTAACAGTGCTTCAAGCATGTGAAAAGGCGGGAGTAGAAATTCCGAGATTTTGTTATCATGAAAAATTATCTATAGCTGGTAATTGTAGAATGTGTTTAGTCGAAATGGAAAAATCCCCCAAACCTATAGCTTCCTGTGCCATGCCAGCAGCAGATGGAATGAATATAAAAACAAATACTGAGTTTGTTGAAAAAGCACGAAAAGGAGTGATGGAATTTTTGTTGGCTAATCATCCTTTAGACTGTCCAGTATGTGATCAAGGGGGTGAATGTGACTTACAGGATCAATCAATGTATTACGGTGTAGATAAGTCAAGATTTAAAGAAAACAAAAGATTAGTTCCTGAAAAAAATATGGGACCATTAATTAAAACCCAGATGACAAGATGTATACATTGCACAAGATGTGTAAGATTTGCAACCGAAGTTGCAGGTGTTCCAGAGCTAGGAGCTATTGGTAGAGGTGAGGATATGCAAATTACTACATATCTAGAGCAATCTATGCAATCAGAGCTATCAGCTAATGTAGTAGATCTTTGTCCTGTAGGAGCTTTAACTTCTAAACCTTATGTATTTGAGGCAAGACCCTGGGAATTAAAAAAAACAGAGACAATTGATGTAATGGATGCAATTGGGTCTAATATAAGAGTTGATACTTATGATTGGGAGGTAAAAAGAATTTTACCAATCATTAATGAAGACATAAATGAGGAATGGATTTCTGATAAAACTAGATATGCATGTGATGGACTTCTAAATCAACGATTAGATACCCCATATATTAAATATAATAAAAAATTTGAGAAAGCTTCTTGGGGAGAAGTATATAAAATAATAAAATCTAAATTTGAAAACACAACAAAGGAAAAAATTTGTGGATTTGTTGGAGACTTAACTAACATGGAAACTAGCTATATATTTAAAGAATTT
>CACJYE010000048.1 GCA_902597555.1 uncultured Pelagibacteraceae bacterium | reverse complement strand
GAGATTGCACCTAGAGTACATAACTCAGGACATTTAACTGCATTTATGACTTTTTTAATCGAATTAATTAGGGAAATTTTACTTGGAGGTTTAGAGACTATTGTTGCATTTACTAGCTGGGATTTTATCGATGCTTATCCTTGGTTAGAATTGCCGGGTTTACCTTGGACAATTGTTGCAGCAGGAGCAGCGATACTCTCTTATAAATTAAGTGGAAAAGGATTGGCTTTGTTTGCAGGTTTAACAATGATCTATATTTCTATATTTGGTCAATGGAAACCTTCAATGCAAACACTTTCTTTTATACTTGTTGCAGCTCCACTTTCATTTATTTTTGGTTTAGGACTTGGTATTGCGGCATACAAAAGTAAACGTGTTGAAAAAGCATTGTACCCAATTCTTCTAGTGATGCAGACTATGCCACAATATGCTGTATTAGTTCCTGCACTTGTTCTATTCGGAGTTGGTGATCACGCTGCTGTAATTATTACTATGGTTGTTGCAGTTCCGCCAATGATATTGCTTACAATTTTAGGCTTAAGAGCCATACCACCGGAAGTAATTGAAGCAGGAAGAATGAGCGGGTGTACTAATTGGCAACTAATGCTTAAGGTATTAATTCCTACAGCAAGACGAGATATTTTAATTGGAGTTAACCAAGTTATTATGGTTTGTTTTTCAATGGCAGTTATATCTGCTTTCATTGGTGCTAAAGGTTTGGGATTTAATTTATTATTAGCTTTGAACCAACTTAATATTGGATTAGCATTGGAAGCAGGATTGTGTATTAGTCTAATTGCAATTCTTCTTGACAAAATGTCTTTGGCTTGGGCAAATAAACAAACAGATTATTTTGGTAACCTGACATTTTTCCAAAGAAATAAAAACGTAATATTTTTCGCAGCTTCATTCCTAATTGGAATAATTCTTGCATATGTTGGGACTTTTATTTTCAAAGGTAGTTTTAATTACTTGTTTGAAATTCCACATAACAAAGGAATATCAACAGCAGATTTTTGGAATAAGGGGGTTGATTGGATTTTTGATACTTTTTTCGTTTATATAAAAGCATTTAATACATGGTTAATTCAAGATGTGCTTCAGCCGATGAGAGCTTTATATTTAAGAATGCCTGCTGTTGCCACATTGGTACTAGCGGTTGGTGCAGGATATTTAATTGGAGGAATTCGATCAGCATTAGTTGTTGCTGCTTTGACTTTATTTATAGCATTAAGCCCATGGTGGGATAGAGCGTTAGTTACATTATATATGGCAACTTTTGGAGTAGTTATTTCTTGTTTAATAGGATTTACAGTCGGAACATTATGTTTTCAAAATAAAAAATCAGCAGCGTTTATGCTGGGTGTTTGTGATATATTTCAAACATTCCCATCATTTGTATATCTAATTCCAGTAATGATGCTTTTTGGAATTACAGATACTTCTGTATTAATTGCAGTAATTGTTTATGCCACAATTCCTGCAACAAGGTATACAATTGAAGGTTTAAGAAGTGTTCCTGTTGGCTTACATGAAGCAGCAACAATGTCTGGTGTAAATAAATTTCAAAGATTAACAAAAATTGAGTTTCCATTAGCATTTCCACACATGATGCTTGGTTTAAATCAAACAATAGTTTTTGCTTTATTTATGGTGATAATTGGAGCCTTCATAGGGACGGAAGATCTTGGTCAATACATTTTAAAAGCACTGTCAGATAAAAATGGAGCCGGAATTGGTTTAACTTTAGGTATCTGTGTTGCATTTATAGGATTGATCTTTGATAATTTGATTAGAACTTGGGTTGGGAAAAGAAAAAAACATCTTGGTATAGATTAGTATTTTGAAAAAATTTATTGTCTCTATTGATCAAGGAACAACCTCGTCAAGAGTTGTTTTGTTTGACACTAAAGGGAACATTAAATTTATTTCTCAATATGAATTTAAACAATACTTTCCTAGAAATGGCTGGGTAGAGCATAATCCAAATGAAATTTGGTCGACAACACTTAAAGCATTAAAACAAACAATTAAAAAAGCTACAAGTTTGAAAGCTCATATACTTACAATTGGAATTACAAATCAGAGAGAAACTACAATTTTGTGGAATAAAAAAACTGGAAAACCCATTTATAATGCAATCGTTTGGCAAGATAGAAGAACGCAGGAATATTGTAAATCTCTAAAGAATAAAAATTACGAAAATACTTTTAGAAAAAAAACAGGTTTATTTATAGATCCTTATTTTTCTGCCACTAAAATAAAATGGATTTTAGACAATGTAAAAATTTCTAAAAAATTACTTAAATCAAATAATTTATTATTTGGTACGGTAGACACCTTCTTAATCTGGAAATTGACAAAAGGTAAACATCATTTAACTGAAGCTACAAATGCAAGTAGAACTATGTTGTTTAATATAAATAATAATAAATGGGATAATGAAATTTTACAGAAATTAAAAATTCCAAAGAATATTTTGCCACAGGTAAAGAATTCTGCAGATAATTTTGGAAAAACAAACAAGAAAATTGTAGGAAAAGAAATACCCATTTCAGCTGTTTTAGGAGATCAACAAGCAGCTGCTGTAGGACAAGCTTGTTTTGACAGAGGATCCATAAAAAGTACGTATGGCACTGGTGCATTTATAATAATGAACACTGGATCAAAAAAAATTAATTCCAAAAATAAGTTATTAACAACAATTTGTTATAGATTGAATAACAAGACTACTTATGCTCTTGAAGGATCTATTTTCATAGCAGGAGCAGGTATACAATGGTTAAGGGATAAAATTAAATTAATAAACAACGCTTATGAAACCGAAAAAATAGCTAAATCAACAAAAAGCAATAATGAGGTATATATAGTTCCAGCTTTTAGTGGAATAGGTGCTCCTTATTGGAGACCTGATGCTAGAGGTTTAATAACAGGACTTACAAGAGATACAGATTGGAAAACTTTGGTGAGAGCAACAGTCGAGTCAGTTGCTTATCAAAGTTATGACTTATTTTATTCAATGAATAAAGATGGTTTAAAGCCTAGAATAGTTAAAATTGATGGTGGTATGGTAGCTAATAATTGGTTTTCTCAATTTTTGGCAGATGTAATTAATTTAAAAGTAATTCGACCTAAAGTCTTAGAAACCACTGCTCTTGGAGCAGCTTTGTTTGCAGGTTATCAAGTAGGAGAATTCAAATCATTAAATCAGATCAAAAATACATGGAAAAAAGATAAAGCTTTTAAGCCTAAAATTAATAAAAAACTTAGAAATCATATATTGCATGGTTGGAAGCAAGCGATTAAAAAAACTTTAGCATAAATATAAAAAAATGAAAAAAATATTAATTGTTGGTGCGGGAGCTATGGGAGCTGCTTTCTCAATACCACTGTTAGATAATGGTCATTCGGTTGCTCTAACAGAGCCATATAACTCAAAATTATTACAAAAATTGAACTCAAAAAAAAAAATTCACCCATCATTAAATATAAATTTACCAAAAAAACTGAAAATAATTAAGTTTTCAAATGAAATTTTAAATCGAAAATGGGACTTAATTGTAATTGCTGTGAGTTCTTTAGGAATAGACTTGATTGGAAAAAATTTATCAAAAATTAAAAATAAAACACCAATTTTGGTATTAACAAAAGGTCTTAAATTAGATGGTAGAAATTTAATTTCAATGTCTAGCTTATTAAAAAAGTATAATAAAAATTTAAATGTTTCAGTTTTGAAAG
>CACJYE010000047.1 GCA_902597555.1 uncultured Pelagibacteraceae bacterium | reverse complement strand
CATCTACAGGTGTTCCTGGAGTATCTGAGTATTTTTCTGGAAGATGAACTTTAAACTTAGTTCCAACTTTATTTTTTGGAAATCCATTAGGGTTTAAAGTTCCATCAAATGGAACGTATCCCATAGCAATATTGGTTTTCTTCTCAGGATGCCACCATGGTGAAGTAAGAAATCCAACTGGATCTCCACCACTTTCTGGTGATACAAGCCAAAAGTCTGGCGCATAATCATCAATTGGTTTACCGCCCAACTCCATTCCAACTAATTGAAGTTTATATGGTTTTTTTCCAGCTTTAATATCTGCTCCCATTTTCTCTAAAGCAGCTTTACCAACATAATCAGCTTTTTTATTCCATTCACCTTTACCAGATAATGAAACTTGATAACCTAAATTACATTGAAATGGATTATGTTGTTGATCCATGTCTTGCCCCCAGGAAAGAATACCTGCTTGTATTCTTCTATGGTGTGCAGGCGCAATAACCATCAGTTTATGTTTTTGTCCAGCATCCAAAACTGCATTCCACATATCTTCAGCATATAAAGTTGCATTTCTTAAATATATTTCGTAACCAGCTTCTCCTGAAAAACCAGATTGAGAAATTACACAACTTCTTCCACCAACTGTTGCTTCTGCTAATCCATAGAAAGGCATATTATCAAAATCAACTTGGTCACCACAAAGGTCTTGCATTAAAGCTTTTGATTTAGGACCTTGAATTTGTACTGGACATGCATCTATTTCCTCAATTGTACAATTGAATCTTCCATCTGCATTTACACCTTGTAAATACATTCCAATATCAGAGTCTGATAACGAAAACCAAAATTCATCTTTTGAAATTCTTAAAAGAATTGGATCGTTTAAAACTCCTCCGTAAGCATTACATAATATTACATATCTTGCTCTCATAGGAGAAATTTTTGTTGCATCTCTAGTTATAACGTAGTCAGTAAATTTTTCTGCATCTGGACCTTTAACTCTTATTTGTCTTTCAACAGCAACGTTCCACATTGTTACATGGTTAACGATTGCATCATACTCAACCATTGCTCCACCATCTTCAGGTTTTACGTAACCTCTTGGGTGATAAATTCGATTGTATACAGTTGCTCTCCAACAACCTGCCTGCATTGATAAATGCCAATAAGGCGACTTTCTTACCCTTGTTGAAATTAATAATTCAACTTTAGTTGGCCCACTTTGTCTTAAATTGTACGGTACTTCTCTATCAGACTGATCAACAGAAGTAACATGTTGTATTTTAGTATAGTCAAATTCTTTAGACATAACTATTCTCCTTCAACCACTTGTTAGTTTCCTTCAAGCCGCCGAATGTATAAATGTGGAAGTTATCAGTATGCGATTTAACTTTCCCAATTAAATCATTAGGGTCTTTAGGTTTCAATAAATCTAATGCCTTACTAAAATTAGATTTAAGAAAGTTAATGGAATTTTTTGCCCCTACAATATTAGCAAATTTAATTAAGCTAGATATTTTTAAAGGTCCAGTAATTCCCACATGCACTGGTACGCTTTGCTTAGAAATAAAATCTATAATAGGCTGAGGATCTAGCAACCATTGAGTTACGATGTAGTCAGCATAAGGCTTTTTATCTATCATAGCTTTTTCTAAATCTGAATCGGATATATCAGGACTCCCCTCAGGATGTCCAGCAATTCCTATTTTCATTTTTTCAAAATAACCTGTCTCTAAAAGTTGAAATGAACTATCAAATTTACCTACTGGTTCTCTTCCACCTCCAATAATTAAGGCTTGTTTTACTCCTCCGTCTTTGCATCTCGAAACATAATCTTTAAGCACTTTTTCATCATGCATAGATCTAGCAGGAAAATGAGGCACAGGGTTAAATCCTTTTTTCACAAGCTCTACTGCTTTATCAGCAGTCTCTCTATAGTCACCTCCAGGTAGCATTGTAATATAAATGTCAGACAGTGCTGGAACAGTATCTATCTCTGTTTTAGGACCTATTTCCAATGAAAAATTCATTATCTGAATATTTATTTATTTTGATATACGTGTCTAGATAATTCGATGTAACAAAGTATCTAGTGTTTTATCTGGCCTCTATGCTTTTGGATCCTTCTTCCGTATTCTTGGGTGACCCTATCAAAGACAATTGCTAGAGCTACTATTGCTAGCCCATTCATCATACCCAGAGCCAAATATTGGTTAGAAACAGCTCTTAATATTGGCACTCCAAGACCTTTTACTCCTATCATAGAAGCAATAACTACCATAGCTAGAGCCATCATTATGGTTTGGTTTACCCCAGCAAATACAGTTGGCAAAGCTAGTGGAATTTGAACAGATTTTAATTTTTGCGCTGTGGTTGCTCCAAAAGCTTCACTAGCCTCTAAAGTTTCTTTGTCTACCTCTCTAATTCCAAGATTAGTTAATCTAATAATTGGAGGAACTGCATAGACACAAACAGCAATTAATCCTGGCACTTTTCCAATTCCTAACAACATTAGTATAGGTATCAAATAAACAAAACTAGGAATTGTTTGCATCATATCCAATACAGGAAGTATTGCTTTTTCAGCTCTAGAGGATCTAGCCATTACAATTCCTATTGGGATTCCAACAACAATACAAATGATTGTACAAACGGTAATAATTGCAACTGTTGCCATGCAATCTTCCCACATTCCAAAATAACCAATTAATAAGAAAGCAATTCCACTTCCTACAGCTAATTTCCAACTTCTTGAACCCAACCATGCCAACCCACAAATTATGCTAATGACTATTATCCATGGAGTAGATAATAATAATTTTTCTAATGATACTAAAAAAAATAATAATGGATCAAAAAATGCTTCTATACTGTCTCCATATTCTCTCGAAAAATTTCTAAAAGCTAAGTCGATACCTTTTCTTAGCTCCATTTGGGATCTTCTTCCAAGCTCTGGAAATTCAGTAAAAAATTCCATAAATAAAAAATTTGTTACGAGCCTAAATAATATAGGCTCGTAATTTTAAGTTTAATTATAAACTTTTTTTGATTTTTTTTGCTGCATCAGAAGACACCCATTTTGTCCAAATATCTTCATGCTTAATTAAAAACTCAACTGCAGCATCTGATCCTTTTGCTTGATTGTCAGCCATGTAGACCAACATTCCATTCATTACTGTACCTGGATAAGTTCTTTTTTCAACATAACTAAGAACGTCTTTTCCCCCAGTTTTAGCAAAGTTAGCACTCACAATTGAGTTAACTTCAGATTTTGTCCATGCAGTTGGTTTAGGACTTGCACAATCTTGCTCAGCAAGAGTTATGCAATTATCCCAATTATCTCTTCCTGCAAAAGGAACACCAAAATCAACTGGTTGTAAATTATACTTCCCAACCATTGAAGTAGGATTCCAATAATATCCAAACCATGGTTCACCTGAGTCTGATGCTTTAGCAATAGAACCATCTAAACCTGCAGCAGAACCTGGATCAATAAGTTTCCAACCTTTTTTCTCCATCTCAAATGCTCTGTATAAATTTGCATTTGCTAATTGACATCCCCAACCTGCTGGACATCCCATGAAAGCACCTTTAGATGGATCCTCTTTATCTGGAAATAAGTCTGGTCGATCTAAAATTTGAATAGCAGTCATACCTTTAAGTTCTGGATGTTTTTTTAAAGCTGCTGGGTTTAACCACCAACCTTCTCCAAGACCGGTAATTGGAGCTTTATTAGCAATAATTAATCTTTTTTCACTTACTGCTTTTTTTAAAGGAGTGTAAACAGCATTCGCCCACTGCTCAGGGTTCATGTCAGGTGTTCCTTTATCATTCATAGATGTAAATGTTGGCATAGTAGCACCAGGTACTAATTCTACGTCACATCCGTATCCTTCTTCTAGTATGATTTTATCAACATTTGCCATTAATTCGGCAGATGCCCAGTTCTGTTCGGCAATCACTAATTTTCCACACGCATTTGCAAAAGAAGTCATACCAAATGCTAAAAGAGCGGAAAATAGAATTGTTTTTAATTTTTTCATTATATCTCCGTTAGTTAAATTTAGATTAAACACTACAACATATCGACGAAAATATTGCAAATATCTTTCAACTCTTAGTTGAAGTTAAATTGTCTTTAATTGCGATTTATTAAGTTATAAAGTTTTTTTATGAA
>CACJYE010000046.1 GCA_902597555.1 uncultured Pelagibacteraceae bacterium | reverse complement strand
AGATCAATTAGTTAAGGTGACATCAAGAGCAGCGCTAGCATCATCATATCTTGTTGGAAAAAAGGATAAAATTGCTGCTGATAAAGCTGCTGTAGACTCAATGAGATTTGATTTAAATAATTTAGATATACAAGGTGAGATAGTAATAGGTGAGGGTGAGATGGATGAAGCACCAATGCTGTATATTGGAGAAAAATTAGGTACAAACAAGGGTCCGGAATTCGATATAGCTGTTGATCCTTTGGAAGGAACAAATTTTGCTGCTTATAACCAGCCAGGTGCCCTATCAGTTATAGCTATTGGAGAAAAAAATAATTTATTTAAAGCTCCCGAGACTTATATGGAAAAAATATCTACGACAGTAAAAGAAAAAAATGTTATTGATTTAGACTATACAACTAAAAAAAATATTTTTAATTTAAGTGAATACTTAAATAAAAGACCAGAAAATATAAAAGCATGTATTATGGATCGACCAAGACATGATCAATTAATTAAAGATTTAAAAGAATTAAAAGTTCAAATTAAATTAATTACAGATGGTGATATATCTGGAGCTTTATTAGTATCTGAAGAAAAATATGGAGTTGATATTTTTTTGGGTATTGGAGGAGGTCCAGAAGGTGTTCTTGCAGCAGCAGCTTTAGACACATTTAATTGTAGTTTCCAAGGTAGATTTATTTTTGATAATGATGATGACAAATTAAGAGCAAAAAATATGGGAATTATAGATTTAGAAAAAAAATATGAATTAAATGAAATTATAACTGGTGACTCAATATTTTGTGCTACCGGTATAACATCAGGTGATCTAGTATCTGGTATAGAAATTCAAGATAATGAATTTATTTCTGAAACATTAGTTACTCATAAATCATCAGGTTTAAAAAAAGTTATAAAATTAAAACAAAATATATAATGATATGCTTGATTAATTAGTAATTTTACAATAAAAAACAGCAATTCGGTCCCTTCGTCTATCGGTTAGGACACGTGGTTTTCATCCTCGAAAGAGGGGTTCGATTCCCCTAGGGACCGCCAAATATGCCATATTTTGTTTATATGATTGTAACAAATAATAAGGGCAAAAACATTTCCTACGTTGGTTTCACAAACAATCTGTCTAAAAGATTAGACTTACATAACCAATCAAAAGGTGCAAAATTTACACGAGGTAGAAAGTGGCATTTAATATATTGCTTAAAGTTTAAAGATAAAATTAGTGCACTTAAATATGAATATAAGTTAAAAAGAGATTATAAGTTGAGAAAGAGTATTAAAGAAAAATATTTAATAAAATGAATAAAGATATTTTTATAATTTTACCTTTTAAAGAAAGTTTAGATCCAAATTATGCTGGTGCTGTGTCTTTATATGTTAAAGATACAACAAATTATTCAAAATATAAAAAAAGAATAAGTATCATTTCTTCCGATGATTTTAAAAAAAGGGAAATATTTAGAAATAAAAATTATATAATTAGTTTTTGTAATAAATATAAAAATAAAAAAATAAAGATCATTGAAATTCATAATAGGCCAGAATATGTTTCTTACATTAAAAAATATTTTCCCACTACAAAAGTTAAATTGATCTTTCATAATGATCCTTTGTCATTACGAGGTTCAGCTACAAATAATGAAAGAGAAAATTTAATATCTGAATGCAACTACATTATATTTATAAGCTCATGGATCCAGCAACGTTTTTTTACTGGTTTAAAAAATGTAACTCTTACATCTACAAAAATTATTCCTCATGCAATTAAAAAAAAGGACAAAATAAATTTAAAAAATAAAAAAAAAAATATTTTATTTGTTGGTAAGCTCAATCATGCAAAAGGATATGATATATTTTGCGATGCAGCTCTAAAATTTAAAAACTATGATCCAACATGGAATTTTATTGCAATTGGAAACGAGGCAAGAAAAAAAATATTTCCTGACAAAAAAATTGTAAATGAAATAGGTTATAAAAAGAATTCAGAGGTTTTACATTTTTATTCGAAGTCAGAGATAGCGATAGGTAATTCAGTTTGGGACGAGCCATTGGGACGAATTGCAATTGAAGCTAGTAGCCGTAAATGTCTTCCAATAATTTCAAATAAAGGAGGGCTTTCAGAATCAAAAAATATTGCAATTGTTTTAAAAAAAAATAAATCAAATGAAATATTTGAATTACTTAAAAAACTAACAAAAAATAAAAAATATCTAAGAAATAAGCAAGAATTGTTCTATAAAAAAAATAATTTTCAAATACAAAAAATCTCAAAAATATTAGACACCTTAAGATCTAATTTAATAGAAAATAACAAAGTTAGTAGTAAATTTATTAATAAAAGAATATTACATATTGCAAATTTTAACGAAAATTCAGATGGTAGATTATATTATTCCTTTTCAAATAAACTGAATTATGGATTCATCAAAAATAATTATATTGTTGAGACTATAAGTGACAGAAATTATTTAAAGTCAAACAGGACACTTTTTAAGCCATTTAATAATTTAGAGAAATTTAATAATAAAATTTTAAATACATTAAAAAACTTTTCCCCTCATGTATTAGTTATTGGTCATGTATTTAATATAGATGAAAAAATTTTTACGTATTGTAAGAATAATAACATTAAAGTATGTTCATGGTACATTGATTCAGTATCGCCTGAATTCCTAAAAGACAAAACAAAGATTAATTTTTTAAGAAATTTGAGATATGTTGATAAATGCTTTGTTACTTCATCACCAAGTATATTTAAGAATAAAAAATTTTATAACAAACTTAAATTTATTCCTAACCCATTAGACTTATCAATTGATAATTTTAGAAACTTTAAAAAAAATGATTTAAATTTTGATGTTTTTGTTGCTGTTAGTCATGGTCAAAATAGAGGAATATTAAAAAAAGGTAAACACGATGAAAGAGAAGCCTTTATAAATCAATTAATTTCCGACTTGCCAGAAGTAAAGTTTGCCCAATTTGGTATTAATAATTTTGAACCAATCTGGGGATCAAATTATTATTATTATTTATCTAATACAAAAATGGCTCTAAATCTAAGTAGAGGGAAGTATCAAAATCTATATTCAAGTGATCGTATTTCGTCTTTAATAGGAAATGGTTTATTAGTTTTTTTACATAACAAAACAAATTTTCATAAACTTTTTAATAATAAAGAAGTGATATTTTATCAAAATAAATTTGACTTAATTAAAAAAATTAAATTTTACGCTAAAAATGACAAAGAAAGAGTTAGAGTTTCCAAAAATGGATATAAGAAATATCATAAATTTATGAGTAATATTGTTGTATCAAAATACATGATGAGCTGTGTTGGTTTAGATGAAAAAAAATTACCATTTTGGCATAATTTAAATTAATAATACTTCATGTTCTCTATACTTATTCCATCTTATAATAATTTAGAGTATCTAAGGTTTTGTATTAAAAGTATTATAAAAAATTCTAAATACAATCATCAAATTATAGTTCATGCAAATGTTGGTAACGATGGGACTTTAGAATATTTAAATAAAAATAAAATTGAATATACTTATACAGATTATAATGCAGGAATATGTGAAGGAGTAAATAAAGCAGCAAAACTAGCTAAATGTGAGTATTATTTATATGCGCATGATGATTTCTACTTTTGTCCTAATTGGGATGAAATTTTAAATAATGAAATAAAACTAGTTGGTCATAATAATTTTTATTTATCTGGAACTATGATGAACGAAGGTCAAATTCCATTTAATTGTGGATCAAATATACATAATTTTGATGAAAATAAGTTTATTAACAATTTTAAGAAATTTAATTATTTTAATTTTCAAGGATCCACTTGGGCTCCTACCGCAGTTCATAAAGATATATGGATTAAAGTAGGTGGATTTAGTGAAGAATATTTCCCTGGTAGTGGTTCTGATCCTGATTTTAATATGAAATTATGGCAAATAGGTATTAGATATTTTAAAGGTATAAATAATTTTAAGGTATATCATTTTGGTTCGGTTGTTTTGAGAAACACAATTGTAAAAATTAAAAACAAAAACTACGGAAGTCTTGGCTCTAAAATATTTTTATACAAGTGGGGTATAAGTATAAAATTTTTTAAAAAGTACTACTTAAGGTCTAATATGAAATTTGACGGACCTTTAAATGATCCTAAAAAAAATTTAGTATATTTTTTTGATTTAATGAAA
>CACJYE010000045.1 GCA_902597555.1 uncultured Pelagibacteraceae bacterium | reverse complement strand
GCAGAATTTTTGTATGATAAAATAATAAATTTTTTAAAATATAATAAAAAATTTTCTAAGGATTGGAATCCTTTAAACATTCTTTCATGTGATGCAGCCACTGTTGGAAATTTTGACCTTGGTTTAATTAATAATGAAAATAATTTATTAAAAAATTTAAAATCTCATAAATTTGATATTGTTTATTTGTTAGGTCAAGACAACCTAGATTTTAATAAACAAGATGAGTTTGTAATTTATCAAGGTAGTCATGGTGACAAAGGTGCTGAGATTGCAGATATTATTTTACCAGGATCAGCTTATACAGAACAAGACGCACACTACACTAATTTAGAGGGAAAAGTCCAGAAAGCATATAAAGCATCGTACCCTCCAGGAGAAGCCAAAGAAGATTGGTATATAATTAACGAAATTGCTGAATATATGAACAACAGAAAATTATTTAATGATAAAGAAGAACTGGAAAGTAGTATGTTTAATTATTTAAATCTTCAAAAAGAAAAACAAAGTAAAGCACATAAAAAAAAGGTGGCAGAAGATTTTCAAACTGAAAAATTAATAATAGATTTAAAGCCATATTATTTTTCAAATATAATAGCTCGATGTTCAAAGACAATGCTTGAATGTAATAATTCAAAATTAAAATTTAAATCTACAGGAACAGAAGGTTAACATGGAGTACGTAAATATAGTTTTTGAACAAGTATATAAAATATTATTTTTGTTAGTTCCAGTTTTGGTTTCAGTAGCGATGGTTGTTTGGCTTGATAGGAGAGTTTGGGCTTTTGTGCAAAAGCGACAAGGTCCAAATGTTGTTGGACCTTTTGGAATATTACAGTCTTTAGCTGATGCTTTAAAATATATCTTTAAAGAAATGATTATTCCTTCAAGTTCTAATAAGGTTATATTTATATTAGCTCCTATAGTAACAATGACCTTAGCCTTAATATCATGGGCAGTAATTCCATTTGGTGCAACTCAAGTATTAGCTGATATAAATGTTGGAATTCTATACTTATTTGCAGTTTCATCTTTAGGTGTGTACGGAATTATAATGGGCGGCTGGGCATCAAATTCCAAATATCCTTTTTTGGGAGCAATTCGATCTGCAGCTCAAATGGTATCATATGAGGTATCTATTGGAGTAATTATAATTAACGTGTTGTTGTGTGTTGGATCACTTAACTTAAATGACATTGTTATTGCACAGCAAAATCTATGGTTTGTAATCCCATTATTTCCGATGTTTGTGATATTTTTTATATCAGCTTTAGCTGAAACAAACAGACCTCCCTTCGATTTACCTGAAGCTGAGGCAGAATTAGTTGCTGGTTATCAAACTGAATATTCTGGCATGATGTATGCAATGTTTTGGTTAGGTGAATATGCAAATATTTTATTAATGTGTTCAATGGGGGCAATATTGTTTTTAGGTGGCTGGTTATCTCCAATAGAAATATATCCGTTTACATTGATACCAGGAGCAATATGGTTGATTTTTAAAATCTTACTTTTATTTTTCTTATTTGCTTTAGTTAAAGCAATCGTTCCACGATATAGATATGATCAACTTATGAGACTAGGTTGGAAAGTGTTTCTTCCTTTTTCTTTGGTTTGGGTAGTACTTACCGCAAGTTATTTATTTTATTTTAATCTCTTACCAGTGAACTAAATATGAAGATTTCTAGAATTTTTAAAACAATATTCATGTCAGATTTTCTTGGAGGCTTATACATGGCTTTAAGAGAATTTTTTAAGCCAAAAAAAACAATTAATTATCCTTTTGAAAAAGGAAAAATAAGTCCCAGATTTAGAGGCGAGCATGCTTTAAGAAGATATCCAAATGGTGAAGAAAGATGTATTGCATGTAAGTTATGTGAAGCTGTATGTCCAGCACAAGCCATAACAATCGAGTCTGCACAGAGAGAAGATGGTAGTAGAAAAACAACCCGATACGACATAGATATGATGAAATGTATATATTGTGGCCTATGTGAAGAGTCTTGCCCAGTAGATGCAATTGTTCAAGGTCCTAATTTTGAATTTTCTACAGAAACAAGAGAAGAGCTGTATTACACAAAAGAAAAATTGTTAGATAATGGGGATAGATGGGAGAATATTTTAGACGCTAATATTAAAGCCGACAATATTCATAGGTAAAAATGATTGCTCATGCTATTTTCTTTTATACCTTTTCTTTAATTGCTGTTGTTTCAGCTATAATGGTTACTGCTTCTAAAAATACTGTTCACTCAGTATTTTTTCTAATTTTAGATTTTATAAGTATTTCATGTCTTTTTATAATGATTGGTGCTGAATTTTTGGGAATGATAATGTTAATTGTTTATGTTGGTGCTGTAGCAGTTTTATTTTTATTTGTTGTTATGATGTTAAATGTAGCACAACAAAAAAATCAATGGTTTGCAGGTCAACAAAGCTCTAAACATATCCCAGTAGGATTGATTATCAGTACGCTTATATTTGTTGAAGTAATAATTGTAATTGGTGGTTGGAAATATAAACCAGAAATTTTTGATATTAATAATTCATTTGCTCAAACCAGCATTAGCAACACTCACTCATTAGGACAGATTTTATATACAGATTATATTCATGTGTTTCAAATAAGTGGAATGATCCTATTAGTAGCTATGGTTGGGGCTATCGTATTAACATTTAGACAAAGATCAGGTGTTAAAAGGCAAAGTTATATCAAGCAGATATCTAGAGAAAGAGCCGATGGTGTTGAGGTACTAGAAGTTCAGAGCAATAAAGGAGTTAAGATAGATGATTGATATAGGTTTAGGACATTATTTAACTTTAGGAGCAGTGATATTCTCAATTGGAGTAATTGGTATTTTTCTTAATAGGAAGAACATCATCGTCATATTAATGAGTATTGAACTAATATTACTTGCAGTAAATATTAATTTAGTAGCTTTTTCTATTTATTTAGGAGATTTGTCAGGGCAAGTCTTTACTTTATTTATTCTTACAGTTGCGGCAGCAGAAGCAGCCATAGGATTAGCAATCATAGTCGTTTATTTTAGAAATTCTGGAACAATACGAGTTGAAGAAATTGATAAATTGAAAGGATAATCATGGAACTATCAATTATATTTCTTCCACTTATTGCTTCAATTATCTCTGGTTTTTTTGGAAGATATATCGGTGATAGAAACTCAGAAATAGTAACAAGTGTTTTAGTTTCTATTTCTGCATTTTTATCAATTTATGTTCTTTATCAAGTAATTGTAAATCAATACGAAGAAAATATTGTTATAGCAACCTGGATAAGCTCTGGGTCACTTGATGTAAATTGGTCAATGTTAATTGATCCATTGTCAGCTGTAATGTTAGTAGTAGTAACTTCTGTATCTGCTTTAGTACATATCTATTCAATTGGTTATATGTCTCATGACCCTCATAAGCCAAGATTTATGGCTTATTTATCATTATTCACATTTGCGATGTTGATGCTTGTGACTTCAGATAATTTCATACAATTATTTTTTGGTTGGGAAGGTGTTGGCTTATGTTCTTACTTCTTAATTGGTTTTTGGTTCAAAAAGGAAAGCGCAAACGCTGCTGCCATAAAAGCATTTGTTGTAAACAGAGTAGGTGATTTTGGTTTTGCTTTAGGAATTTTTTTAATATTTTATTTATTTGGAACTGTTAATTACTCAGAAGTTTTTCAACAAATTCCAACAGTTGAAGATAAAAATTTATCATTTTTAGGTTTTGAAGTTAAAGCAATAGATTTAATTTGTTTACTTCTATTTATTGGAGCAATGGGAAAATCTGCTCAGATATTGCTACATACTTGGCTACCCGATGCGATGGAGGGTCCAACTCCAGTTTCTGCATTAATTCATGCAGCAACGATGGTTACAGCTGGAGTTTTCCTGGTAGTAAGATGTTCTCCAATTTATGAATATTCTCCGTTAATACTAAATTTTATAACCATTGTTGGAATGACAACTGCATTCTTTGCAGCAACAGTGGCTTTAGTTCAAACAGATATTAAAAAAATAATTGCTTATTCTACATGTAGTCAGCTTGGTTATATGTTTTTTGCTGCTGGAGTAGGCGCATACAATGTTGCCATGTTTCACTTATTTACTCACGCATTTTTCAAAGCCTTATTATTTTTAGGTTCTGGTTCAGTAATCCATGCATTTAAAGATGAGCAAAATATAAATAACATGGGAGGTGTATGGAAAAAGTTACCATATACTTATGCTTTAATGATAATAGGAACACTTGCTTTAACAGGTTTTCCATTTTTATCAGGATTTTATTCTAAAGATGCAATTATAGAATTTGCTTATTTAAAAGGAAATACTACTGGTTATTATGCAGCTGGGATTGGAATAATTACAGCATTTCTAACATCCATTTATTCATGGAGATTAATTTTTAAAACTTTCCATGGAGAGTATAACAATAAATTGATCAAGATAGAGGAAACACACGAATCTCCTTTAGTAATGCTTGTTCCTTTATTTATCCTCTCAATTGGAGCGGTATTTGCTGGTTTTCTATTTAAAGGACTATTTATTGGTCATGGTGATAATTTATTCTGGTCAGAGTCTATTAAGTTTTTAGAGCCTTTAAGCACAGAACATCCACCTTTATGGTTTTTACTTTTAACACCCTGTTTAGTTTTAGTGTCTATTCCAATTGCTTATTACTTATTTGTAAAAAACAAAGAGTTACCTAATTCAATAGTTTCTATAAACAAACCTTTGTATAATTTTTTAGTTAATAAATGGTATTTCGACGAGTTGTACGATGTGTTGTTTATTAAAACTTCAAAAAAACTAGGTTTATTTTTGTGGAAATT
>CACJYE010000044.1 GCA_902597555.1 uncultured Pelagibacteraceae bacterium | reverse complement strand
AAATATGGGTCTTGGTTTAGATGCTTCAGACTCTAAGATTTTAAAATCATGTGAAGACGATATGGCTAAAATTACTGGACAAAAACCAGTAACAACAAAATTTAAAAAATCAGTTGCAAACTTTAAAACAAGAAAAGGATCAAATGCTGGTTTAAAAGTAACTTTAAGAAAAAATAGAATGTATGAATTCTTAGACAGATTAGTGAATATTGCATTACCAAGAATTAAAGATTTTAGAGGTTTGTCATCAAAAGGCTTTGACAAATTTGGTAATTATACATTTGGAATTAAAGAACACATAATTTTTCCAGAAGTAAGCTTTGATAGAGCAGACAAAGTTAGAGGTTTAGATATAGTAATAGTTATTAAAGCAATCAACAAAGAACACAGTTTTGCTTTACTAGAAAAAATGAATTTTCCATTTATTAAAAAAGGAGATAATTAAATATGGCAAAGTTAAGCGCTGTTAATAAAAATAAAAAAAGAATTAAGCTTTCAGATAGGCTTTATAAAAAAAGACAAGCATTAAAGAAGGTTGTAATGGATAAAAAGATTCCATTAGAAGAAAGATTTAAAGCACAACAAAAATTATCTAAATTGCCAAGAAATTCAGCAAAAATAAGAGTTATGAATAGATGTGAGATTACTGGAAGACCTCATGGTGTTTATAGAAAATTAAAGATTTCAAGAATTGCATTAAGACAATTAGGATTACAAGGAAAGATACCTGGCTTAGTTAAATCCAGCTGGTAGAAAGGAAAATTATGAGTTTAAGTGACCCAATAGGAGATATGATTGCAAGAGTGAAGAACGCTCAAGCTAGAAATCATAAAAAAGTAGAATTACCTTCGTCTAATTTTAAAACAAAAATTGCTGATATACTTAAAAATGAAGGTTTTATAAAAGATTTTAAAGTAAGTTCTGAGGAGAAAAAACCAATTTTGTCTTTAGAACTTAAGTACCATTCAGGTAATCCAGTAATTAGTGCTTTTGAAAGAGTATCAAAACCTGGAAGAAGAATTTTTTCATCTGCCGATAGTTTACCAAAAATAAATAACGGTTTAGGAATTGCTATCGTGTCAACTCCTAAAGGAGTAATGACTGATATAGATGCAAGAAAACAAAAAGTTGGTGGCGAAATAATTTGTAAGGTATTTTAATGTCTAAAATAGGTAAAATAAATATATCAATCCCTGAAAAAGTAAAAGTCGCTTTAGCTGGCGATATTATAAATATAGAAGGACCATTAGGTAAAAAATCAATCAATGTTGATTTAGATATGTTTAATTTAGACATAATTGAAGGGAAAGAAATTTCTATTAAACCAAAAAAAATAGATCAAAATTCAAAAAGACTTTGGGGAATGAACAGAAGTTTGATTAATAACGCTGTAATTGGATCTAGTACAGGTTATGAAAAAACTTTAGAATTAGTAGGTGTTGGTTATAGAGCAGCATTAAAAGGAAATCAGTTAAATTTACAATTGGGTTATAGCCATGATATCAATTTTGATATACCTGAAGGTATTAAAATTTCTGTTGAAAAACAGACAACATTAAAAATCGCAGGCTCTGACAAGCAATTAGTGGGTGAAGTTGTGTCTAAAATAAAAACATTAAGAAAAATTGAACCATACAAAGGGAAAGGTGTTCGAGAAAAAGGACAGTATGTCCTTAAAAAAGAAGGAAAGAAAAAATAATGAAACTTAACACTAGTATCAGAAAAAGATTTAGAGTTAGTAATAAAGTCAAAAGAGTTGCTTCAAAAGATAGATTTAGATTAAGTATTTTTAGATCGTCAAAAAATATTTCAGCTCAAATAATAGATGATACAAAAAAGGTAACTTTGTTATCGGCTTCATCTATAGAAAAAGATCTTAAATCGGTAGATAAAGTTAATAAAACTGAACTATCTAAATTAGTTGCTCAAAAATTAGCAAAAAAGGCTCAAGAGAAAAAAATTACTAAGATTTATTTTGATAGAGGTTCATATAAATATCATGGTAGAATTAAAGTTTTTGCGGAAACATTAAGAGAAAATGGGATGGAATTTTAATTATGGAAAATTTAAAAGATAAAAAAACAGACGATATATTAGAAAAATTAGTACACATAAATCGTATTACTAAAGTTGTTAAAGGTGGAAGAAGATTTGGATTTTCAGCACTCGTAGTTGTTGGAAACCAAGCAGGTAAAATTGGCATTGCTCACGCAAAAGCTAAACAAGTACCTGATGCTATTAAGAAAGCAAATGAAATGGCAAGACGAAAACTTACTCATATTCCATTAAGAGAAGGCAGAACGATACATCATGATGTTAAGGCAAAAGATGGTTCAGGTAGAATAGTGTTAAGAGCAGCCTCTAAGGGAACAGGTATTATAGCAGGAGGACCTGTTAGGGCTGTATGTGAAGTTTTGGGCGTAAAAGATATTGTTGCTAAATCTATGGGAACTTCTAATGCACATAATGTTATTAGAGCTACAATGAAAGCATTGTTGAAACAAAGTTCCCCAAAACAAATATCAGCAATTAGAAATAAAAAAATTTCTGAAATAATTGAAAAAAGAGGATAATGATTACTTTAAATAATAGAGAAAAAATTAATAAATCTAAAATAAGAGTTGGAAGAGGAATTGGTTCTGGAAAAGGCAAAACATCTGGAAGAGGTGTCAAAGGTCAAAAATCAAGATCTGGAGTAGCTATTAAAAGTTTTGAAGGTGGTCAAATGCCATTATACAGAAGACTTCCAAAAAGAGGTTTCAACTCAATTTCAAAAGCTAGCGTTGCTATTTTAAATCTAGATAAAATTCAATCCTATATAGACAAAAAAAATATTAATCCAAACGAGGTATTAAACTCAGAATTATTAAAAAAACTTAAATTAATAAATAAAAACTCAAAAAAATTAAAAATTTTAGGGTCTGGGGAAGTAAAAAATAAGATTAATATTGAAGCTGACCTGGCCTCTAAATCAGCAATAGAAAAACTAGAAAAAATTGGTGGATCTATTCAATTAAAAAAATAGTTCTTTATATGAGTGCATCATCGTCAACAAATGATTTAAGAAATAGAATCATATTTACTATTTTAATTTTAGCTGTTTACAGATTTGGAACTTTTGTACCACTACCAGGAATAGATCCTGAGCAATTAAAAATAATGATGGAAGGCAATCAAAAAGGATTGCTTGGCATGTTTAATGTTTTTGCAGGAGGTGCAGTTAGTAGAATGGCAATATTTGCATTAGGTATAATGCCTTATATTTCATCTGCAATTATAGTTCAACTTTTGACTGGTGTTTCTGATTATTTTAAAAATTTAAAAGCTCAAGGTGAAACAGGAAGAGCTAAGATTACTCAAATTACTAGATATGGAACAGTGTTACTTGCAACAGTACAGGGATATGGTTTATCTGTTGGTCTAGAGTCTTCAGCTGACTTAGTGATTAATCCTGGAGCTTTTTTTAAAATAACCACTGTCACAACTATTGTTGCAGGAACCATATTTTTAATGTGGTTAGGTGAGCAAATTACTCAAAGAGGTATTGGTAATGGTATATCGTTAATAATTTTTGCTGGTATCGTAGCCGAAATCCCAAGAGCGTTGGTTACAACATTTGAATTAGGCAGAACTGGAGCAGTTTCAACATTTATGATCCTGGCCATATTTGTTCTATTAATCGTTACAATTCTATTTGTTGTATTTATGGAAAGAGCGTTGAGAAAAATTTTAATAAATTACCCCAAAAGACAAATGGGTAACAAAATGTATGGTGGAGAGTCATCACATTTACCTTTAAAAATTAATCAGGCTGGAGTAATTCCTGCAATTTTTGCCTCTGCACTTCTATTATTACCAGTAACTTTTTCAAATTTTTCATTTTCTAATAACGAAACATTTTTAAATTTGAGCTCTTTTTTTACTCAGGGACAGCCTCTTTATATGTTGCTTTACGCATCAGGAATAATATTTTTTACTTTTTTTTACACATCTATAACTTTTAATCCAACAGAAACTGCAGAGAACCTTAGAAAGTATGGAGGTTTTGTGCCAGGAATTAGACCGGGTGAAAGCACTGCTTTGTATATTGAAAATATTTCAACAAAACTAACTACAATAGGAGCTTTATATCTAACTTTAGTTTGTTTAATGCCAGAATTTTTGATTGCAAATTATCCAATACCTTTTTATTTAGGTGGTGCATCTATATTAATTGTTGTTGTAGTAGCTATTGACACTGTAACTCAAATACAAACAAGATTAATGAGCTCTCAATATGAGCAACTGATTAAAAAAACAAAATTTGGTAAGTAAGTGAATATAATTTTATTTGGACCACCAGGTGCTGGAAAGGGTACTCAGTCTAAATATCTTGTAAATAAATTAAACGCTTTTCAAATTTCAACAGGAAATATTTTAAGAGAAGAAATCAAAAAAAATACAAATATTGGTAAAGTTATAACAGATGATATGAAGCATGGTAAATTTATTAGTGATGATATTGTTAATAAACTTATAGAGAACCTGGTATCTGATCCTCAAAAAAAAAATAAATTAATCTTTGATGGATATCCTCGATCATTAAGTCAGGCTAAAAATTTGGAAGTGTTACTAGAAAATTCAAATCAGCGTATAGATTTAATTATATTTCTAAACGTAAATAAAGAAACAATTCTCAAAAGGCTTGAGAGGAGAAAAATCATAGAAAATAGGTCTGATGACGACATCGATACTATTATTAGAAGATACGATAAATATATGGAAACAACTCAACCAGTTCTAAATTTCTACTCTGAGAATCCAAACTTTAAAGAGATTGATGGAGGCTTAGAAATTGAAGAAATAACAAGTAAAATAGATGCTTTTATCAATGTATAAGACGTTGACTTTGATTAATCTTCTTATA
>CACJYE010000043.1 GCA_902597555.1 uncultured Pelagibacteraceae bacterium | reverse complement strand
TCAAAAAACATTAGAGGAAGCTGGAGCTATGGAGTACACAACAATCGTTGCTGCTACTGCATCTGACTCTGCTCCTTTACAATTCTTAGCACCATACACAGGTTGTGCTATGGGTGAGTATTTTAGAGATAATGGAATGCATGCGTTAATAATTTATGATGATTTATCTAAACAAGCAGTTGCTTATAGACAAATGTCATTGTTATTAAGAAGACCCCCAGGACGTGAGGCTTATCCTGGAGATGTATTTTATCTTCATAGTAGATTACTTGAAAGAGCAGCTAAATTAAGTGATGAACATGGTGGTGGATCACTTACAGCTCTGCCAATTATTGAAACACAAGGTGGAGACGTATCCGCGTTTATTCCAACTAACGTTATTTCAATTACAGACGGACAAATTTTCCTTGAAACAGAGCTATTTAACCAAGGTATAAGACCTGCAATTAACGTAGGTTTATCAGTGTCTAGGGTTGGTTCGTCAGCTCAAACAAAAGCAATGAAAAAAGTTTCTGGTTCAATGAAATTAGAGCTAGCACAATACCGAGAAATGGCAGCTTTTGCTCAATTTGGATCTGATTTAGATGCATCTACTCAGCAACTTTTGAATAGAGGCTCTAAACTGACTGAACTTTTAAAACAAAAACAATATTCACCCATGACTGTTGCAGAACAAGTTATTTCAGTATTTTGTGGAGTAAAAGGTTATATGGATGATATTGACTTAAAAGACGTTGCTGAATTTGAGAGCAAGATTATTGAAAAATGTAAATCAGATAAGCCTGAAATTATAGAGTCAATTTTAAGTTCAGGAAAACTTGAGGAAGATAAAGAAAAACTACTTGGTGAGGTAATCACTCAATTAAAAGGAAATTTTAAATCTTAATAATTTATGGCAAGTTTAGACGATTTAAAAAAAAGAATAGCAAGTGTAAAGTCTACACAAAAAATTACTAAAGCTATGAAAATGGTTGCAGCAGCTAAATTAAGAAGAGCTCAAGAAAGTGCTGAGAAGGGAAGGCCTTATTCTGAAAAAATGAATAATGTTATTTTGAATTTATCAAATGGTATATCTGATAAAGAAAATGCACCAAAGTTATTGTCAGGTACTGGTCAGGAAAAAACTTATCTTTGTGTAGTGATGACTTCTGATAGAGGTTTATGTGGTGGATTTAATTCTAATATTATTAAAAAAGCTAAAAGTTATTTTGCAAAAATTTTAGATGAAGGTAAAGAACTTAAAATTATTACAGTAGGCTCAAAGGGAAATGATCAACTAAAAAGAGTTTATGGTGATAAAATAATTGAAAATATTTCTTTCAAAGAGTCTAAAAATGCAAATTATTTTGATGCTGACAAAGTCGGGAAAATGGTAATTGAAAAATTCGAAGCAGGTGAATTTGATGTTTGTACAATTTTTTATAACCAATTTAAAAACGTAATTACTCAAATTCCTCAAGCACAGCAAATTATCCCATTAAATAATGAGGAAGAAGAAAGTAGCTCAGAAGAAAGTTACGAATTTGAACCAGATGAAGATGAAATTTTAAGCAATTTATTGCCAAAGAATATTTCTACGCAAATATTTAAAGCAATGTTAGAGAATTCAGCTAGCGAGCAAGGGTCTAGAATGAGTGCAATGGATAATGCAACCCGAAACGCAGGTGAAATGGTTGACAAACTTACTATTGAATATAATAGAAGTCGTCAGGCAGCAATTACAAAAGAACTAATAGAAATCATATCAGGAGCAGAAAGTTTATAATTATGAGCAAAGGAATAATCACACAAGTTATTGGAGCGGTAGTAGATGTGAAATTTGATGGTGAACTACCAGAAATTTTAACAGCATTGGAATGTAAAAATGGTGATAACAGACTAGTTTTAGAGGTAGCACAACACTTGGGTGAAACCACTGTTAGAACAATTGCTATGGATGCCACTGAAGGACTAAAAAGAGGTGATGAAGTTACCAACACAAATGCTCCTATTCAAGTTCCTGTTGGGCCTGAAACTCTTGGAAGAATTATAAATGTAATTGGGGAACCAATTGACGAAAGAGGCGAAGTTAAGACTAAAGAAAGTTGGCCAATTCATAGAGCTGCACCTGAATTTAATGACCAATCAACAGAAACCGAAATACTTGTAACAGGCATTAAAGTTATTGATTTGCTTGCACCTTATGCAAAAGGTGGAAAGATTGGATTATTTGGTGGAGCAGGAGTAGGAAAAACAGTTTTAATTATGGAATTAATTAATAACGTTGCAAAAGCTCATGGTGGTTTTTCAGTTTTCGCGGGTGTTGGAGAGAGAACTAGAGAAGGAAATGACCTTTATCATGAAATGATTGAGTCTGGAGTAATTAAAAAAGAAGGAGCCGGTTCAAAAGCGGCACTAGTTTATGGACAGATGAATGAACCCCCTGGAGCAAGAGCAAGAGTTGCACTTACAGGGTTAACTGTAGCTGAATACTTCAGAGATCAGGAAGGTCAGGACGTGCTTTTTTTCGTAGATAATATTTTTAGATTTACTCAAGCAGGATCAGAGGTTTCAGCTTTGCTAGGAAGAATTCCATCTGCTGTTGGATATCAACCGACATTAGCTACTGACATGGGTAACCTACAAGAAAGAATTACGACTACAAACAAAGGTTCAATTACATCTGTACAAGCAATTTATGTACCTGCTGATGATCTTACAGATCCTGCTCCAGCGACATCATTTGCTCACTTAGATGCTACGACTGTACTTTCAAGACAAATTGCTGAAATTGGTATTTATCCAGCAGTAGATCCGCTTGATTCTACATCAAGAATTTTAGATCCAAGAATTGTTGGAGATGAGCATTATAGAGTAGCAAGAGATGTTCAAAGAATTCTACAATCATATAAATCACTACAAGATATTATAGCTATTCTTGGTATGGATGAGTTATCCGAAGAAGATAAATTAGTTGTAGCAAGAGCTAGAAAAATCCAGAGATTTTTGTCTCAACCATTCTTCGTTGCAGAAGTATTTACTGGTTCACCAGGAAAACTTGTTGATCTTGACTCAACTATCAAAGGTTTTGATGCAATCTGTAAAGGTGAGTATGATCACTTACCTGAAGCTGCTTTTTATATGGTTGGAACAATTGAAGAAGCTATAGAAAAAGCTAAGAAAATGGAACAAGAAGCTGCTGCTTAATGAGCGAAGAGTTTAAAGTAGAAATTGTAAATCCTGAAAAATCTTTTTTAGTAAAAGATGATGTTTCAGAAGTTGTGGTTCCTGCTTTTGAAGGAGAGATGGGAATATTGAAGGATCATATTTCTATTATTTCATTTTTGAAACCCGGGATAATTAAGATTTTATCAAAATCAGGGGATGAAAATTACTATGTTGAAGATGGAATTGTTGAGTTCAAAAATAACAATTTATCAATTTTAACAAGTACAATTTTTAATCTTGCTGATATGGATAAATCAAAGCAACAAGATTTACTTAAACAGGCAGAAGAAGAGGCTAATAAAACCGATATTAATGATCAATCTAAATATTTAGCAGATCAAAAAGTTGAAGTTTTAAAAACTCTAAATTAATTTTTTTACTTTTTCTTTCAGTTCTTTGTAAACATGATGTTTAAAATCAACCACAACATCAGTAATTAAGTCTAGCTCAATCCATTTCCAATCTAAAAACTCTGGATTAGATGTGTTAATATTTATTTCACTGTCATTTCCAGTAAATCGCATTAAAAACCATTTTTGCCTTTGACCTTTGTATTTACCTTTCCAAATAATACCTAGTAATCTATCGGGTAAATCATAGGTTAATGTACCATCTAATTCTTTTATAAGTTCTACGCTTTTGATACTTGTTTCTTCCTTTAGTTCTCTAAATGCAGCTTTTAAATTATCCTCTCCCTCATCAACACCACCCTGAGGCATTTGCCAAAAATTTTTAGGATTATCTATTCTTTTTGCTACAAATACTCTATTTTCTTTATTCAACAACACAATTCCGACCCCACTTCTCAGTGGTAAATCTTTAAAATTTTTATTCATATTATCCGTTAAGTAACTTAATAGCGTAGTTTAATTGATTATCAGTATCAGTTTTTATTCTAAAATCATCACCTTCTTCATTTACTTCAATATCTGGACTAACACCTACTTCAGAAATAGATTTTCCAGAGGGAAGATAATATTTTGCGATAGTTAATCTGATAGCTCCACGATTTTTTAAAGGGATAATTGATTGCACAGAACCTTTGCCAAAGCTATTTTCACCAACGATGATTGCTCTTTTGTGATCCTTTAAAGCTCCAGCAACAATTTCAGATGCAGATGCTGAACCATAATTAATTAAAACCAATAGTGTTTTTCCATCGGTAATATCTCCTTTTTTTGCAAACCATTTTCTATTTTCAGATTTTTTTCTGCTTTTCGTTGAAACTATCTCTCCATTTTCCAGAAAAAAATCTGATATCTTTATTGCTTGAGACAAAAGACCCCCAGGATTATTTCTTAAATCTAAAATAAATGAATTTAAGTTTTTATCTTTTTTAAGTTTTTTAATTTGTTTTTCTATTTGATCACTACTGTTATCATTAAATGAAGTAAGCCTGATGTATCCAATATTTTTATCTATAATTTCAGATTTTACAGATTGAACCTGAATAACTTCTCTTATGATATTAAATGTTAAAGCTTTTCTTTCACCTCTTCTTCTCACTGTTAATTCTATTCCAGAACCCACAGGTCCTCTCATTAAATCCACAGCTTCACTTAATGACTTCCCTTGAACCTGAACATCATTTATTTTTACTATATAGTCACCAGCTTTTAATCCAGCTCTGGATGCAGGTGTATCATCTATTGGTGAAATTACTTTTACCACACCAGCCTCCATGCTAACTTCAATTCCTAGTCCACCAAACTCACCACTGGTTTCTGTTCGCATTTCATCAAAAATTTTAGGGGACATGTAGGATGAATAAGGATCTAAGGATTGTAAAAGTCCATTGATAGCAGAATCCATACTTTCAGATTGATTGAACTCATCAACGTATTCTTTATTAATTTTTTCTAGAACCTCACCGAAAAGATCAATTTTTTTATAAATATCAATTTCAGCTGAAATAACTGATTTATTTATATAAAATACGGAAAAAAAAATTAATAATAAAAATTTAATTTTTTTCATATCATCACTTTTTCTCTTGGAATTAGCTCTGACCAAATTTTCTCTAATTCATAAAACTTTCTTTTTTCTGGGTGAAAAATATGAACAATTAAATCAATCCCATCAACAAGTTTCCATTCTCCACTTTCTTTACCCTCAA
>CACJYE010000042.1 GCA_902597555.1 uncultured Pelagibacteraceae bacterium | reverse complement strand
AATGTAATACCATCGTGAAGATCTTCACCAGGATGAATTTCATAACAAAGATCGACTCCATTTTGATCAAATTGATCAAGAATTGGTTTCCATCTATTTGAAAGCTCAATAAATGCATTTTCAATTAATCCTTGTGGTCTTTGTGGCCAAGGATAAACATAAGGCCAAGCTAGTGCTCCTGAAAAAGTAACATGCCTATCTAGCCCAAGATTTTTTGAGGCCTTAGCTGCCATCATTAATTGATTTACAGCCCACTCTTGTCTTGCTTTTGGATTTCCTCTAACCTCAGGTGCTGCAAATCCATCAAATGCTGTGTCGTATGCTGGATGTACAGCAACCAATTGCCCTTGAAGATGTGTTGATAGTTCAGTGATCTCGAGATTATATTTTTTTGTTATTCCTTTGATTTCGTCGCAATAATCTTTACTTTCAGATGCTTTCTTTAGATCAATTAATCTACCATCCCAACTTGGAATTTGAACACCTTTATAACCTAATGAAGATACCCATTTACAAATATTATCTAAAGAATTAAATGGTGCATCTTCACCTACAAATTGTGCTAGGAAAATTGCAGGACCTTTTATATTGTTCATAATCTCCCCCTTTTTTAAATATATTTACAATTTATTTTATATAAAAAAAAATACTAGCAGCCACAACTCATCTTGGATAGACTATTCTTCAGAAAAATAAACTAAGAGGAGATAAAATGAAAAAAATAATGATTTTATTGTTTGTTTCTCTATTTTCGTTCTCTGTAAATTCAAATGCTAAGTCTATAACATTAGGATGGGCCGCTTGGGACCCAGCTAATGCTTTGCAAGAATTAACCAAAGAATTTACTGCTGAAACTGGAATAGAAGTTAACTTTGAGTTTGTACCATGGCCAAATTTTGCTGACCGTATGTTAAATGAACTTAACAACAAAGGTAAAACATTTGACTTATTAATTGGTGACTCACAATGGATCGGTGCTGGAGCTGTTTATGGGCATTACGTAAAATTGAATGACTTCTTTGATAAAGAAGGAATTTCAATGAGTGATTTCTCGCCAGCTACAGTTTATGCATATTCTACTTGGCCTAAAGGCAGTAAAAACTACTATGCATTACCTGCCATGGGAGATGCATTGGCTTGGGCTTATAGAAAAGACTGGTTTGATAGACCAGAACTTAAATCTGAGTTCAAAAAGAAACACGGATATGATCTAGGAGTTCCTGCTAACTGGAACCAATTACATGATATGTGTAAATTCTTCCAAGGAAGAGAAATTGATGGTCAAAAAAGATATGGGGCTGCAATTAACACAGAGCGTGGATCAGAAGGTATAACAATGGGTGTTACAGCTGCTATGTATGCATGGGGTATGGAATATGAAAATCCTAACAAACCATACGATATGGAAGGATATTTCAATTCACCACAAGCTGTAGAAGCGGTTGAGTTTTATAGAAAGTTATATGAAGACTGCGCACCTCCAGGACACTCTGATGCTTACATGGTTGCAAATTTAGATGCCTACAAATCAGGACAAGTTGCATTCCAAATGAACTGGTATGCTTTCTGGCCTGGTGTTTCTAAAGAAGACAGCGATGGAAGAGTTAGTGGCTTCTTTGCAAATCCTAAACAAAATGTTGCAGCTGCAACATTAGGTGGACAAGGTATATCTGTTGTTAAATACTCAGATAAACAAGATCTTGCTCTTGAATATATCAAATGGTTTGCAAGACCAGATGTGCAACAAAAGTGGTGGGATTTAGGTGGATACTCATGTCATAATGATGTTTTAAATTCACCGTCATTTCCAACATCAACTGTTTACGCACAAGGATTCTTAGACTCAATGGGAATTGTCAAAGATTTTTGGCAAGAACCAACTTTCGTTGAGTTAATGCTTCCTATGCAAGAGGCAATTCACGACTATGTTGTTAATGGAAAAGGAACTGCTAAAGAAGCTCTAGATAAAATTATCGAAGAGTGGGTTGAAGTATTCGAAGCAGACGGAAAACTTTAACATTAATAGTTAAGAAATTAAAAAATTAGGGGGGGTTAAACCTCCCCTTTTTTTATTAAAAATTCATATGAGCGTTAAAAAAAAATTTAAGGGACTTTCCGATAAGGCTGTAGGTTGGCTTTTTATTGGACCAACTGTACTTCTGCTACTGGCTATAAATATTTATCCATTGGTCTATGCAATTAAAATGTCTTTTACAAATTTTTACGCAAATAAAATTGGAAGAGAACCTCAATTTGTTGGTTTAAAAAATTATATTAAAGTTCTTAATAAAGAAGCCATATGGGAAAAAATGCAAGTTACAGCAAGCTTTATGTTTTGGACTTTGTTACTACAAGCAATTATAGGTTTAGGTTTAGCTTTACTTCTAAACAGAAAATTTAAAGGCAATGAACTACTAACCACATTAATTGTTTTACCCATGATGTTATCACCTGCAGTGGTAGGGGTATTTTGGACTTATCTTTATAACCCTCAAGTAGGACTATTTAATTACGTGGTTAATTTTTTCTATGATTTAGGAAGCTTTGACATGATTGGTTCAAGCACGCTTGCTCCTTGGGCTATTGTAATTGTTGATACATGGATGTGGACACCTTTTACGATGTTAATTTGCTTGGCAGGTCTAAGATCTGTTCCAAATTATTTATATGAAGCTGCAGAGGTTGATAGAGCCAGTAAATGGCAACAATTTATATATATTACTTTGCCTTCCGTTCTACCATTTTTATTATTGGCTCTGCTTTTTAGAGGGATTGAGAATTTCAAAATGTTTGACATGGTTGTTGAGTTAACTTCTGGTGGACCTGGGTCTGCCACTGAGCTTGCCTCAATAAATTTAAAGAGAGAAGCGTTTGAAAAATGGAAAACAGGTTACAGCTCAGCATTTGCCGTTATTCTTTTTGTTACCATATTTGGTTTTGGAAATGTCTATGTAAAAGTAATGAACAAAATAAAGGAACGCTGATGGATACTTCTAGATCATATTTGGAACCTTCGTCTTTTTCAAAAAAAATGGCTGCTGCTATTATAATAGTTTATGCCGTAGTTACTTTGATACCAATATCTTGGATGGTAATGACAAGTTTTAAAAATGTTGATAGTGCTATTTCATATCCACCAGAAGTATTGTTTGAACCATCGCTAGAGGGATATGTTAACTTATTTACCAATAGATCAAGACAATCACAGGAATATCTTGACTCATTGCCACCCCCAGAAAATTGGTATGAAGAACTAGTTAGAAGCAGAGAGATGGTTATAACAGGACCATCGAAATTTTTAGGAAGATACTCAAACTCAATGATAATTGGTTTTGGTTCAACTTTTGCGTCTGTATTCTTAGGAGCGTTGGCTGCATATGCATTTTCAAGATTTAGAGTTCCTTTAAAAGATGATTTGTTATTTTTTATTCTTTCAACCAGGATGTTCCCACCAATAGCAGTGGCTGTTCCTATATTTATTATGTATAGAAAATTAGGGCTTGGGGATACTCATCTTGGAATGATCATATTGTATACAGTTGTAAACTTAAGTTTAGCAGTATGGTTATTAAAAGGATTTATGGATGAAATTCCTAAAGAATATGAAGAAGCAGCCATGATTGATGGATATTCTAGACTTCAAGCTTTCTTTAAAGTTGTTCTTCCACAAGCAATGACTGGCATAGCTGCAACTGCAATTTTTTGTATGATTTTTTCATGGAACGAATACGCTTTTGCTGTTTTACTAACTCAATTCAATGCACAAACAGCTCCACCATTTATTCCTACAATCATCGGTGAAGGTGGACTTGATTGGCCAGCAATTGGTGCGGGAACAACTTTATTTCTACTACCAGTAATGATTTTTACAATCATTTTAAGAAAACATCTTTTGAGAGGAATTACCTTTGGAGCAGTTAGAAAATAATGCAAGAGGAAAAATCATTAATGAGAAAAATATTTAGAAGAGTTTATTGGGAAAACTTATCTACAATATTAATTTTAATTGGGGTTTTCATGTTGTTGCAACCATTTGCAATGTGGATGTTTACATATTCTTTTATTGTAATTTTAGTAGGAACTATAGGTTTCATAATCACAAGCCACTTTCCGGATTAATATGTCTCAAATTAAAATAGTAAATTTACAAAAATCATTTGGTGATTTTACTGCAGTTAAAAATTCTAATTTAACGATTAATGATAAAGAGTTCTTTGTTTTACTTGGACCATCTGGTTGTGGAAAGACCACAACACTTCGAATGATTGCAGGATTAGAATTACCTACATCTGGTGAGATATATCTTGGAGATGAAGAGGTTGGAATGTTAAGAGCATCAGAAAGAGATATTGCTTTTGTTTTTCAATTGTTTGCCCTCTACCCACACATGAATGTAAGAAACAACTTATCATTCCCTCTTAAAATGCAGGGCTATAAAAAAAGTGATATCAAAAATCGGGTTGAAGAAGCAGCAAAACTTTTAAGAATTGATCACATTTTAAATTCTAACATTTCTTCACTTTCGGGTGGAGATAGACAACGGGTAGCTTTAGGTAGAGCGCTAGTTAGAAGACCAAAAGCATTTTTAATGGATGAGCCATTGGGAACTTTGGATGCTGAATTTAGAGAATTAATGTGTTTGGAATTAAAAAAACTACACTTGGATATTGGAGCAACTACAGTTTATGTAACTCATGATCAGTTAGAAGCAATGTCATTAGCTGATCGAATTGCAGTTATGGATGGTGGTGAAATATTACAAGCTGATGAGCCTAATATTATTTACAATAAACCTAAAACTAAATTTGTAGCATCATTTATAGGATCTCCAGGTATGAACTTTTTTGAAGTTAATGAGGGAATTTCTAAAGATCAATCTTTTATAAATATTGAAGGTACTAAATTTGATATTCCCAAACAACTTGAGGAGTCAAATGGAAGTAAAAATTTCTTTGGTATACGTCCAGAAAATTTAACCCTTAGTAATAGTGAAGGTCTTAAAGGTTCAGTTTTTGGACTAGAGTATTTAGGATCAAGAAAAATAATTACAGTTAAAACGAGTTTTGGTGAAATTAAAGTTAAAACAGATATTTCTGTTAACGTTAAATTGAATGAAAATGTGCAGGTTAAACCCTCAAATAATAATATTATTATTTTTGACGGAGAGACTGACAAATCTTTAAACAGCGAGTTTATAAAATAATGGCAAAAGTAGAATTAAAAAAATTATTTAAAACTTATAACAAAAAAATTAAAGCTCTAGAGGATATAAATCTAACAATTGAAGATGGTCAATTTTTTGTATTACTGGGTCCATCTGGTGCTGGAAAAACCACAACACTTAGATGT
>CACJYE010000041.1 GCA_902597555.1 uncultured Pelagibacteraceae bacterium | reverse complement strand
ACAAAGATTATTTAAAAAATTTAAATGAAGCTCAAAAAGAAGCTGTTCTGCATATAGATGGTCCATTATTGATCGTCGCTGGTGCTGGATCTGGCAAAACAAAAGTTTTAACCTGTAGAATTGCTAATATTATTAAAGAAAAAAAGGCATTTCCAAATCAAATCTTGGCGGTCACTTTTACCAACAAAGCTGCTAAAGAAATGCAAAATAGAGTTAGTGCGATACTTGGTTCTTCTGCAGTAGGACTTTCATGGCTAGGCACATTTCATTCTATTTGTGCAAAATTATTGCGAAAACATGCATCTGCTGCAAATCTTAATTCTAATTTTACTATAATTGACTCAGATGATCAGATCAGACTTATTAAAAATATTTGTAAGGCTGAAAATATTGACATTAAACAATTGTCTCCAAGGTTTATATTAGCAATAATTGATCGTTGGAAAAATAAAGGATTTTATCCTAATGAAGTAATAATA
Source organism: uncultured Pelagibacteraceae bacterium (assembly GCA_902597555.1). Classification (GTDB taxonomy): domain Bacteria; phylum Pseudomonadota; class Alphaproteobacteria; order Pelagibacterales; family Pelagibacteraceae; genus Pelagibacter. The sequence goes on along the minus strand of CACJYE010000041.1, from coordinate 5,096 downwards.
AATAAAAAAGATCTTTATGAAAAAACAATTCTTCCACTTTATAAAATTTATCAAAAAAAATTAACTGACTTAAACTCTTGTGACTTTGGTGATCTTATTTTGCATGCTGTTAAAATTTTAGAATTTAATAAAGATATTAGAGAAATATATTCAAAAAATTTTAAATATATTCTTGTAGATGAATATCAAGATACAAATTTTATTCAAAGTAAATGGCTAAATCTCCTTGCAGAAAATAATAAAAATATTTGCTGTGTAGGGGATGATGATCAATCGATTTATAGTTGGAGGGGTGCAGAAATAAAAAATTTTTTAGAATTTGACCAAGTTTATAAAAATACAAAAGTAATAAGATTAGAGCAAAATTATAGATCTTCTCAGAATATTTTAACTGCGGCTTCAGACCTTATTTCTAATAATCAAAACAGAGTTGGAAAAACATTGATTACTACTATGGAAGAGGGTGATCCAGTGCAATTAAACTGTTTTAAAAATGGTAAAGATGAAGCAATTGGAATTTCTGATGAAATAGAGAAAAAAATAAAAAAAAAGTTTTCCTATAACAATATAGCAATTCTTGTAAGAGCTATATTTCAAACACGTGAATTTGAGGAACGTTTCCTCAAAATTGGTATGCCTTACAGAATATTGGGTGGTACAAAATTTTACGAAAGAGCTGAAATTAAAGATTGTGTTGCATATTTAAGATTAATTCATCAGGAAAAAGATGACTTGGCTTTTGAAAGAATAGTGAATAACCCTAAGAGGTCGATAGGTGATAGTACTTTAAAAAATATTCATGAGTTTGCTAAGGAAAATAATTTAAATTTAGAAAGAGCATCAAAAAAAATGCTTGAACAAAATTTAATTAAACCGAAAGCTAAAATTGGTCTTACTTTATTTATAAATTCTTTGATGAAGTGGAGAAACGATTTAATTGTAAAAAAATCTAGTCATATAAAATTATTACAAATTGTTTTGGATGAATCAGGATATTCAGCAATGCTTAAAAATAAAAAAGACTTGGATAATGAAAATAGATTAGAAAATATTAAAGAGTTATTAAGTGCAATGAAAGAATTTGACAATTTAGAAAGTTTTTTAGAACACGTTTCTTTAGCAACGTCTGTAGATCAGGAATGGGATGGCGAAAAAATTAATATGATGACTATGCACGCAGCAAAAGGTTTAGAGTTTGATGTTGTATTTTTACCTGGATGGGAGGAAGGCTTGTTTCCACATCAAAAATCTATCGAAGAAAAAGGTCAAAATGGCCTAGAGGAAGAAAGACGGTTAGCATATGTAGGAATTACAAGAGCAAAGAAAAAAGCTATAATTTCCTTTTCAATGAATAGATTTTATCAAGGAGATTGGATTGATAGCATGGCTTCAAGATTTGTTGATGAACTTCCAGAAAAACATTTAGAAAAAAACTCCTTCTTTGATGAGGAAATTAATAATGATGATGATGATTTTGAATTTAATCAAGATTTTGAAATTGAAGAAGGTACAAGAAGTCCTGGCTGGATAAGATATCAAAAGAGAATTAAATGAAAGATTACATAAAAGAATTAAGAAGTAAATTCAAGAAATATGAAATCGATGGTTATGTAATTCCAAAAAATGATGATTATTTTACAGAATATTCAAAATTAAATCGATTAGAGGTAATCTCAAACTTTAGTGGATCAGCTGGTTTAGCCATAATTCTTAAAAATAAAAATTATTTGTTTACTGATGGAAGATATACAATCCAAAGTAAAATTGAGAGTGGAAAAAATTTTAAAATTAATGGATTTGAAAAATTAATAAATTGTAGTCTGTTTAAAAATCTTACACTTGGCATAGATCCAAGGTTATTTACCAATACTCAAATTAAAAATTATTTTTTAAAACACAATAAAGTCAAATATGTTGAAAAAAATCTAATTGATGAAATAAAAAAACAGAAAGAAAATACTTCTATCCCATTTTTTTCTTTAGATAAAAATATTGTTGGTGAAAATATTAATTCTAAATTAAATAAAATAACCAAATACTTAAAAAAAAATAAATCAGATTATATTTTTATTAGTGCACCAGAAAATGTTGCGTGGACTTTAAATATACGAGGTGGAGATGGCCCCAACAGCCCAATTCCCAATTCTAGATTGATAGTAAGTAAATCAAAAAAAATACTACTCATAAGCAATCTTAAAAAGTGTAAGCAACTATTTAAAAATAAAATTATTAAGAAAGATGAATTTTTAGATGTAAATGCTTTACCAAGTAAAATACTACATCTGAAGGGAAAAAACTTTATAATAGATGACAAATCTTGTTCAATATTTTATGAAAATTTAATTAAGTCTAAATTTAAGATCATAAAAAGAGATGATCCAATTTATCTTTTAAAAGCAATCAAAAATAAAACAGAGATTAAGAATATGATTAATGCTCATATCTTAGATGGAGTAGCATTAACTAAATTTTTATTTTGGATAAAAAAAATTAATAAAAAAAAAATTACAGAAGTAGAAGCAGCGAAGAAATTAGAAAATTTTAGAAAATTAAATAAAAGCTTTCTCTATCCTAGTTTTGATACAATAGCAGGCTCAGGCAAAAATGGTGCTATTGTACATTACCGTGCAAAAAAAGAAAAATGCAGAACCATTAATAGAAATGATATTTTGCTATGTGACTCAGGTGGGCAATATAAATATGGTACAACTGATGTCACAAGAACAATATGTTTTTCTAAACAAAAACGTAGTATCAAAAATATTTTCACAAAAGTATTAAAAGGTCATATTGCTGTTGCTATGACTGATATTAATAAAGATAATACAGGTAAAAAAATTGACAAAAGAGCGAGAAAATTTTTAAATAAAAGTAATCTAGATTATGCACATGGTACAGGACACGGTGTTGGTTTTTTTCTAAATGTCCATGAAGGACCTCAATCTATTACAAAAATAAATGGAGTAAAAATCAGAGAAGGAATGATTTTAAGTAATGAACCTGGATATTATAAAACCAATGAATATGGAATTAGGATTGAAAATTTGGTTTATGTTAAAAAAATAAAAAAAAATTTGTCATTTCAAAATTTAACAATGGCACCAATAGAGAAAGATTTAATTAATTTTGATTTATTAACAATTTATGAGAAAAACTACCTATTTAAATATCATTTAGAAGTTTACTCAAAGATATCAAAATATTTAACACCAAATGAGAGAGGCTGGCTAGCTACTTTTATTTAGCATTTTCAACAATTCAGCTTGGTCAATTACTTTTATTTTTAACTGTTTGGCATAATCTACTTTTTTTTTAGTTGGTTTTTCACCAACAATTAAGAAATTTAGTTTTTTTGATACACTACTAATTGTTTTTCCAGAATTTTCCTCAATCAGAGATTTAACTTCTGCTCTACTAATTCCATTTAATTTACCAGTAACTAAAAAAGTCTTATTACTTAACAAACCATCATTTAAATTTTGATGAGCATCTTTAATTAACAAAACATTTTCCAATTCATTTAAAACTTTTTTATTAGCATTATTTGAAAAAAAACTCCTAATTGAACTAACTTGTGTTTCACCAATTCCATCAATATTTAGTAAATCTTCATAATCTATTGGTTTAGATAAATTTTTAAATTTTGAAAATGATACAAAATGTTTAGACAACAATTTTGCATTTTCTAAACCTATATGTCTTATACCCAGAGAATATATAAATCTTTCTAAAGAAATATTTTTTTTTTGATCAATTGAATACTTTAAATTTTGAACAGAAAGTTTTCCCCAGCCTTCTAAATTTTCAATTTTTGAAAAATCTAAATTAAAAATATCTTGGGGATATTTAATCAATTTTAATTTCCAAAAATTTTCAACTATTTTTTTCCCAAAGCCATCTATATTAAATGCATCTTTTGAAACAAAATGTTTTAATTTTTCGATTGACATTTTATCACAATAATAACCTTCACTAGAACATCTTCTTACTGCATCAATTTTTTTAGTGACCTTATTAAAGTCTTTAAACGTTTTTGAACCACAAGAAGGGCATTTTTTTGGAAAAATAAATCTAGAACTGTTTTTTTTTCTTTTATTAATATCAACTGATAGAATATGTGGGATTACATCTCCAGCTCTTTCAACAGATACAGTATCACTAATTCTAATATCTTTCCTATTGATTTCATCCTCATTATGTAATGTTGCATTAGAAACTATTACTCCTCCAATATTTATAGGTTTTATTTTCGCTACTGGAGTTAATGCTCCTGTTCTACCTACTTGAATATCAATATCTAAAATTACAGAAGTTGCCTTATTTGAGGAAAACTTGTGTGCTATTGCCCATCTTGGTGCGTTTGCGACATTTCCTAATCTTTTTTGTAATTCAAAATCATTAATTTTGTAGACAATACCATCTATATCAAAATCTAAATTGGCTCTTTGCTGCTCAACTTCATTATAATTTTGAATTAAATTTTTTATACCAGAGATAGTTTTGTTTAGTGGATTGGTTTTGAAACCCCATTCATCTAATTTTTTCAAATATTCAGATTGTTTTTTTTGCTTCAGGCCTCTCTCAAAACCAAAAGTATAAGCTATAAAATTTAAAGGTATTTTTTTTGTATCTGCAGAATTTTTTTGTCTCAATGAACCTGAAGCAGCATTTCTAGGATTTGCAAACTTTTCTTTTAAATTCTCAAAATCGCTATTTTGAATAAATACCTCTCCTCTAATATCAATTTCATCCGGAAAATCTTTTGATAAAATTATCTTAGGAATGTCTTTAATTGTAGCAAGATTTAAAGTTATATCTTCACCTTCTCTCCCATCTCCTCTCGATAAACCTTTTACAAATTTACCTTTTTTATAGGTTAAAGACGCAGATATCCCATCTATTTTTGGTTCTGCAGAATAAGAAATAATTGAATTACTTTCTTTTGAAAGAAAATTTAATATTTTTTTTTCAAAGTTTAATAAATCTTCCTCACTAAAAGCATTTGATAAAGAAAGCATGGGAACTCTATGAGTAGCTTTTTTAAAATTTTTTGAAGGTTTGAAACCAACACTTCTTGATGGTGAGTTTTTTGAATC
>CACJYE010000040.1 GCA_902597555.1 uncultured Pelagibacteraceae bacterium | reverse complement strand
CCAGTAAAAAGTGGTAATGCAGATGATGCAGCTTTTTTAATGAAAAATGCATCTTCAGTTATAATTGTTCCAGGGTATGGAATGGCAGTAGCACAAGCACAGCATGCTTTAAGAGAAATGGTGGATACATTAAAGAAGAACGATATCAAAGTATCATATGCAATTCATCCAGTTGCAGGACGAATGCCTGGTCATATGAATGTTTTGTTGGCTGAAGCAAATGTTCCATATGATGAGGTATTTGAATTGGAAGAAATAAATAATGATTTTGCAAATGCAGATGTTGCATTTGTGATCGGTGCAAATGATGTTACTAATCCTGTAGCAAAAACAGATCCCCAAAGCCCAATTTATGGAATGCCAGTTCTAGACGTGGAAAAATGTAAATCTGTATTATTTGTAAAAAGAAGTTTATCTCCCGGATATGCAGGAATAGATAATGATTTATTCTATAAAGAAAACACTTTAATGCTTTTTGCAGATGCAAAAAAAATGACAGAGGATATTACAAAGAATTTGTAGATCTTATGAATATAAAGATTTTTTGTGATATTGCAGACGTCTCTTTAATTAAAAAATTTAGTAAAAAAAAAGTTGTTAAAGGATTTACAACTAATCCAAGCCTAATGAGAAAAGCTGGCGCAAAAGACTATAAGTCATACTCTAAACAAATACTTAAGTTTTGCAAAAACAAACCAATTTCTTTTGAAGTATTTGCTGATGATCAAAAATCTATGATTGAGCAAGGAAAAAAAATAAATACCTGGGGTAAAAATATATATGTGAAAGTACCAGTGGTTAACTCAAAAAATAAGTTTACAGGAAATGTAATTAAACAGCTTAATAATAAAAACATTAAGTTGAATATAACAGCAGTATACACTGCTAAACAAACCGCAAAAATACTTAAAGTAATAAATAAAAAAACAAAAGTGATAATATCAATTTTTGCTGGAAGAGCGGGAGATACTGGAAAAGATCCAATCCCTGAATTTGTTAAAAGTATAAAATTAGCAAAAAATTATAAGAATGTAGAAATCTTATGGGCTAGTGTGAGAGAACCGTATAATTATTTGCAAGCTAAGCAATTGGGCTGCCATATTATTACAATACCACCATCTATAATTGAAAAGATACAAAAGTTTGGAAAAACATTTAATCAGCTAACAACTGAGACTGTTAAAGCATTTTTAGTTGATAGTAAAAAGTCTAAATTTAAAATTTAAAAAAATTGGTTGCGGGGGACGGATTTGAACCGCCGACCTTCAGGTTATGAGCCTGACGAGCTACCAGACTGCTCCACCCCGCGGTATTCTTAAATTCTATTTTTGAGTTTATTTAATTTCTTAACTCTTTTTATATTTTCTTGAAGTATTCTCTTTTTCTTTTCTGATGGTTTTTCATAAGTATTCTTTAATTTAATAACCTTAAAGAATCCATCTCTTTGAAGTTTTCTTTTTAAAACCCTCAAAGCTTGTTCAACATTATTATCTTTAACTTCTATTTTAATAACTACCTCCAAAAAAACGCTTAGATAACACTTTTATAAATTTATGTCTATTAATTTTATTCATTAAACAGGTGCTTGGGTTGATTTATTTTGTTTTTCTTTTTCTTTTTTTTCTCTTTTTATTCTTCTTTCAGCTTTTTCTATAGCTTCAACCAAATCTTTTTGAGTGAATAAATTTAAAGCAACAGGATCTTTTGGGTTTAAATTATTATAATTCCAATAACTTTTATTTCTAATTGATGTTACAGAATTTTTAGTAATGCCAACCAACTTCGCTATTTGAGAATCTTTTAATATATTATGTTGTTTAATTAGCCATAAAGCAGAATCAGGTTTATCTTGCCTTTTTGATAAAGGAATATATTTCTTTATTTTTTTTTCGTTATTTGAAATTTCAATATCACTACTTTTAATATTCAATGGTCTATTTTCGTCTTTTGAAGATAGTTCAATTTCCTCTCTTGAAAGTTGACCAGATATAATGGGGTTATATGCTTTAATACCCTTTGCCACTTCACCATCTGCAATTCCTTGTATTTCAACTTCATGCAATTTACAAAAATCTGCGATTTGTTTGAAAGTTAATGTTGTATTTTCTACTAACCACACGGCAGTTGCCATTGGCATTAAGGGTGCGTTTGACATTTAGCTATTTTTTTCTGATTTAAAATTTTGGAATTTTTTATTAAATTTACTTATTCTACCTTTATCCATCAATTTTTGCTTTCCACCAGTCCAGGCTGCATGAGATTTAGGGTCTATTTCTAATTTTAATATATCTCCCTCAGCACCCCAAGTTGATTTAGTTTCAAATTGAGTACCATCAGTCATCTCAACTTTAATAGTGTGGTAGTTTGGGTGTATGTCTTTTTTCATATCGAGACTTATAGCAAAAGAAAATTAGAACACAATTAAAAGTTCTTTAAATTTTCAAGCATTTTATCATTAATTGCACTACTTGATGCTCGAATATCTATATTATTTTGATCAAATTTATCTAAATCATTAACTATCCCACCTGCCTCCTCTACTAACAAGGCTCCTGCTGCTACGTCCCAAATATTAATTTTATTATTAAAAAAACCATCTAATCTACCTGAAGCTACATAAGCCAAGTCTAAAGCTGCACATCCGCTGTATCTCATATTCAAATTGCTGAATTTGACTCCTTCATGATTACTAGAAAACAAGCATTCATCTATTAAGTTTTTATTTGATACTCGTAATCTTTGATTATTTAGATAAGCTCCTTTATTTTTTTCTGCATAAAACATTTCATCTTTAATAGGATCATAAATTAAACCACTAATTATCTCTTTTTTAGATTCAAGAGCCAAACAAATTGCAAAATGAGGAATGCCATGTAAAAAATTTGTTGTACCATCTATAGGATCGATAATCCAAATATTATCTTTATCTTTGTTTTCAATTGAACCAACTTCTTCTGATAAAAAAGAATAATTTTTTTTTGTTTTAGAAAGTTCTTCAATTAGGATTTTTTCAACATGCTTGTCAGTTTTTGTAACAAAATCTCGGGGTCCTTTTTTAGATACTTGTAGTTTCTCAACTTCTCCAAAATCTCTTATCGCAGACTTTGAGGCTTTTTCAGCTGCTTTGATCATAATATTTAAATTTGAGGATATAGAGATCATTTTAGATTTTTTTAATGTATTCTAAATTTCTAGTATCAACTACAATTTCATCACCCGCTTCAATAAACGGGGGAACTTGAATATTTAAACCATTATCAAGAGTTGCTGGTTTGTAAGATGATGATACAGTTTGTCCTTTAAGGGCTGCATCAGTAGTTTCAATTTTACAATGTACTTGGTTAGGTAATTCAATTGATAAAGGGTTTTCATTATAAAAACTTACAGAAACTTCTAGGTTTTCAGTTAAAAGTTTACCCTTATCTCCTACAGTTTCTTTTTTTATTTCTATTTGTTCAAATGTTTTTGGATCCATAAAAAAATAATTAGCCTCATCACTATAAAGATAATTGAACGTCGTTTCCTCCAATGATGCTTTTTCTACTGTTTCACTTGATCGAAATCTTTCATTTAACTTTGTATTTTTGTTTAAGCTTTTCATTTCAACTTGAGCAAATGCACCACCTTTTCCTGGTTTTACATGTTGGGTTTTTAAAACTTGCCATAAGTCATCTTTATATTCTAAGAGCATTCCAACTCTTATTTCTCCAGCATTAATTTTCATTTTAATCTCTCTACAGCTTGTAATGGTTTATATTTTTTATTTTTCCAAATGTAGCCTGAGATAGCTAAAAAATTCGCATTATTCAATAATAGATTTTTATAATTAACAGCATTAATTCCACCAATAGCTACTGTTGGTATTTTTGTAAGTTTTTTAACTTTATTTAAAATCTTTACAGAAGCTACATACTTAGTTTTTTTGGTTTTAGATTGATTAAAAGCACCAAAGGCAATGTAATCAGCTTTAGCTTTAATTGCTTTTTTCGCCAAAATCATAGAATTATGACAAGTAATTCCTATAATTTTTTTACCAAGTATTTTTTTGGCAGCCTTAATATTCATATCTTTTTGACCTAGATGACAACCATCAGCATCTAGTTTTAAAGCAAGTAAAGGGTCATCATTAATTATAAATTTTACGTTATTTTTTTTACAAATATTTTTAATTTTTTTTCCAATTATTATTTTCTTATTCTGAGAGTAACTTTTAAGTCTGAGCTGAAAAAAACTTACTTTTCCAGTTTTTAAAACCAAATTTAGATTGCTAAAGAAAGAATTAGGTATTTTATTAGGCGAGATAAGATAAATAAATTTATTTTTATTTATTTTCAAGTTCGCTCGACCATTTTCCTTGAGCAGCTAAGGTACACATCTTAGCTCTATGATTAAAAGTATTTTGAGTTGCCTCTACATTTTTAATATCTTTAGACCAAACTTTCAAAGCACTTTGTTGAAGAGCTCTTCCATATGAATAGGTCATTATAAAATTAGTGTTGTTATTTTTGTTTATTAAATTTAAATTTTCTGTAGCCTCAATTTCAGATTGCCCTCCAGATAAAAAAGCTATTCCTGGAACTTCATTGGGTACAGAATTTTTAAGACATTCCAATGTTTTGATTGAAACTTCTTCATTAGAAATTTTATTTTCTGACAGGTTACCAGGTAAAATCATATTTGGTTTTAATATTATGCCTGAGAGATCAACTTTGTGTAAAATTAGTTCCTCAAAACACTTTTTAATTACCTCTGATGTTTTGTTTAAACAAATTTCTGCAGAGTGATTTCCATCCATCAATACCTCAGGTTCTACTATTGGAACCATTCCACTTTCTTGAACTAGTGCAGAGTACCTTGCAAGTGCATGAGCATTACTACTGATTGCAAGTTTGCTTGGATATTTTTCACCAATAGAATAGACGCCTCTCCATTTTGTAAATCTTGCTCCTATATCATAATATTTTTTTAATCGATCTCTAAGTCCATCTAATCCCTCTGTAACTTTTTCTTTAGGGGAATTTGCTAAATCTTTCGCACCAGTATCAACCTTAATTCCAGGAACTGCACCAAAACTAGATATTAAATCTGTTATTGATTTTCCTGTGCTTGAAATTTGATTTATGGTTTCATCGTAAAGAATAACACCACCAATACAATCTTTCATTCCATCTGATGAAAAAAGAGTTTCTCTGAAGGCAAGTCTATTTTCTGGTGTTGATTTGACATTTACTGCTTCAAGCCTTTTTGTCATAGTTCCATTGCTTTCATCAGCTGCAAGAATGCCTTTGCCATTGGAAATTATTTTAAGTGCAATTTTATTTAATTCAGACATTTTAATTTAATGCGGTTATACCAGGAAGGTTTTTACCTTCAAGATATTCTAAAAAAGCTCCACCTGCAGTTGAAACAAAATTAAATTCATTAATTGCCTTTAAATTATTTAATAAAGAAACTGTATCTCCACCACCAGCAACTGAAAAAATTTTGTTTGCTTTATTATTTTCAATTATTTTTTTTGCTATTTGAATACTTCCATTAGCAAAATTTGAATTTTCAAAATATCCTGCGGGTCCATTCCAAAGTATAGTTTTACTGTTATCAATAATTTTTGTTATGTTATCTATAGTTTTTGGACCAATATCTAATATCATTTCATCAAATAATATTTCGTTCAATTCTTTCTTTTGAGGAGATCCATTAAAATCATTAGATACAATCACATCTTCTGGGTAAATTATTTTACATTTTTCTTTTTTTGAAAGAGAGATAATTTCTTCGACTATTTTATGACAATTTTTTTCTTTAATAGATTTTCCAACACTATTTCCGAA
>CACJYE010000039.1 GCA_902597555.1 uncultured Pelagibacteraceae bacterium | reverse complement strand
TAGATTTGAACTCAAAAAAAAGTTTCTAACAAAAAATAAAGACGTAAAAAAAAATAAAGATTAACTTTGTTGATCAAATTTTTCTATTTTTTTACAAGTTGACATTTTCGATAAACTTTCAACTTCATTTAAAACAGCTTTGATATAAATATCTGGTTTATCTTTTTCAAATAATATTTGGGTATAAAATTGTGGATACCCATGTTTAAGTGTCAGTATTTTTCCCTCTTCTTGATAAATATTTCTAACATAAGTGTTTGATTTTTTTACACTTAAATCTGTAATTCTGTATTTTTGATATGTTTTCTCGTTATAAACATAATTTCTTGTCATAATTAATTCATTGAGATTCAAAATATACTCATTTTTTAAAAAACCATCCTCCTTATGATCACATTTGCTTAATACAATTATCTCTGATTGAGAATTAAGGGATATAAAAAAAAATGATAAAAAAAATATTAAAAACTTATTTTCTCTCATTCTTATCTACAAAAAATAAAGCTATAATAAATATTACAGTCCAGGCAAATACCGACAATGTTTTTAAAGGAGTAGTTTCTGCTCCCCAAACATCAAAGAATAAAGCACCAATAATTATACCTATAGCATAGATAATACTTACAATTTTAACTTTACTCATATTTTATTTTACTCTTTACTTAAGTTTTTCTTGAAAAGAGATATGCCATTCTTGATTTTATAAGAGTATGACTCTTTAAAACTTTCAAGTTGCCAACCAGTAAGCCTTTTTTCAATTACGATTATATTTTCTTTTTTCCAATCATCAGTTGTTTCTTCTAACTTCCAAAGTCTTTTTTCCTCATTACTTCTTCCACAACCATAACAATAGCCTGTTGATGGATCAGTTTTACATATGCTTATGCAAGGTGAAATAATCATTTTTTATAAATTAGTATAAATTATATTAGATAAATAGATAATTTTTTAACAATTGTCATTGGACAAATAGTTTCAATAATATATAAAACCTCGTAATTTGTGGGGCGATGGCGGAATTGGTAGACGCGTTGGTCTTAGGAACCAATATGGCAACATGTGAAGGTTCGAGTCCTTTTCGCCCTACCATTAAGATATTATGAAAGTTACAGTAGAAAATAAAAAAGGTTTAAATAAAGATCTTAAAGTTTTTATCGATAAAGAGACAATAAACTCTTATATGGATGAAAAATATGAAGAGATTAAAGGTAGTGTAAATCTTAAAGGATTTAGACCAGGTAAAGTTCCAAAAGAAATATTAAAAAGACAATTTGGTAAAGCAGTTTTTGGAGAGGTCTTAGATAAAGTTTTAAAAGAAACATCAACTAAAGCACTAGAGGAAAAAAAAATAAAACCAGCTGGTCAACCAAAACTTGATTTAAAGACTTACGGTGAAGACAAAGATTTAGAATATGTTTTATCAGTAACAGAACTACCAAAAGTAGAAATTAAATCTTTAGAAAATATTAAATTTGACGAATACACTGTTAAAATTGATGAAAGTGAAACTGATAAAAGATTAAAAGAAATAGCAAAAAACCAACCAAATTTTAAGGAAGCAAGCCCTGATACAAAAGCTAAAAAAGGTGATTTAGTTTCTTTGGATTACAAAGCAACAGTTGATGGCAAGGACTTTAAAGGAAGTGAAGGAAAAAATACTCAATTGACTTTAGGTAAAGATTTATTTTTAAAAGGATTTGATGAGCAATTAATTGGAGTTAAGAAAGATGATGAAAAAGTTGTAGAAGCGACTTTGCCAGAAAATTTCCCTGAAAAAGAATTAGTAAATAAAAAAGCTAAATTTAATTGTAAAATTCTAAACGTTAAACAATCAGAAGAAGTAAAAATAGATGATGATTTTGCAAAAAATTTAGGAGCAAAAGATTTAAAAGACTTAAAAACATTAATCTCAAAACAAATTAATGATGAATATAAAAATTCTTTAGATCAATTATCTAAAAATCAAATCTTAAAAGAAATAGAGAAAATCAAAGTAGATGAAATTCCTGAAAATTTAATTGATGAAGAAGTTAAAATTCTTTCTCAAGGTATGTCTGAAGAAGAAGCAAAAAAAAATAAAAAAAACATTGAAGAAAAAGCTAAAGCAAGAATTAAAACTGGTTTAATTTTAAACGAGTTTGGTGAAAAAAATCTAATTAAAGTAACAGAACAAGAGGTTCAAGCTGAAGTGCAAAAACAACTAAGAATGATGCCGGGACAAGAAAAAATGGTTATGGATTTTTACCAAAAAAACCCATCTGCATTAGCGAGTTTAAGAGGAACCGTATATGAAGAAAAAATTTTAAATTTAATTAAAGAAAAAGGTAAAGCAAATAAGAAAGAAATTTCAAAAGATGAAGCTGAAAAGATTTTAAAAGAAGCTCATAGACATGATCATGGAGAAGAAAAAAAAGAAATGAAGAAAAAATCCTCCACAACGTCTTTGAAAGAAAAAAAACTAGCATCTAAAAAGGCAAAATCAAAGCCTAAAGCTAAAAAGACAAAAAAAGTTAGCAAAAAGTAATCTCAAGTTGTATAAGTAGAACGAATCAACTTATGACAACAAAATTATCGGAACATATGAGCAATCTTGTACCAATGGTTGTTGAACAATCGAGCAAAGGAGAAAGAGCTTACGATATTTATTCAAGACTATTAAAAGAAAGAATAATTTTTTTAACAGGTCAAATTAATGATAACGTTGCATCATTAGTTACAGCTCAATTATTGTTTTTAGAGGCAGAGGATCCAAAAAAAGAAATTTATTTATACATCAATAGCCCAGGAGGTTTGGTTACAGCAGGACTTGGTATTTATGATACAATGCAATATGTAAAACCAGATATTTCTACTTTATGCATAGGTCAAGCAGCTTCTATGGGTTCCTTTTTACTTGCTGCAGGCACTAAAGGAAAAAGATTTTCATTACCAAATTCAAGAATAATGGTTCACCAACCGTCAGCAGGTTTTCAAGGTCAGGCAACTGATATTGAAATTCATGCAAATGAAGTTTTGTCTTTAAAAAAAAGGCTTAATGAAATTTATTCAAGACACACTGGAAAAAGCGTTGATGAAATAAAATCAGCTCTTGAGAGAGATAATTTTATGACAGCAGATGTCGCACAATCTTTTGGTTTGATTGACCAAGTAGTAGAAAAAAGATCTTAACACACAATATATTGAGTCAGTATTATTCGAAACTTGATTAGTATGAGTCATCTATAATAAAGTAATTACATTGATTCGTTATAAAAAATAAAATGACAACAAATAATAAAAATATTCTTTACTGTTCTTTCTGTGGAAAGAGTCAACATGAAGTGAGAAAGTTGATTGCTGGTCCAACTGTATTTATTTGTGATGAATGTGTTGAGCTATGTATGGACATTATAAAAGAGGAGAGCAAAGATACTTTTGTAAAACATCAAGATGGCCTTCCTTCTCCTCAGGAAATTTGTTCAGTATTAGATGATTATGTAATTGGTCAAGCTCATGCAAAAAAAGTATTATCGGTTGCAGTTCATAATCACTACAAAAGATTAAATTATGAAAGCAAAACAAGTAAAAATGTTGAGCTATCGAAATCAAATATACTTTTAGTGGGTCCCACAGGTTGTGGAAAAACATTGCTAGCACAAACTCTTGCTAGAATTCTAGATGTTCCCTTTACTATGGCTGATGCAACCACTCTAACAGAAGCAGGTTATGTTGGAGAAGATGTTGAAAATATTATTTTGAAATTGTTACAAGCTTCAGATTACAATGTTGAAAAAGCTCAAAGAGGAATAGTTTATATTGATGAAGTTGATAAAATAAGCAGAAAATCTGAAAACCCATCAATCACCAGAGATGTATCTGGTGAAGGTGTACAGCAAGCTCTTCTTAAAATAATGGAAGGTACAGTTGCTAGTGTTCCGCCACAAGGAGGAAGAAAGCATCCTCAACAAGAATTTTTACAAGTAGATACAACTAATATTTTGTTTATTTGTGGTGGTGCATTTGCAGGCCTTGATAAAATAATTTCGCAAAGGGACAAGGGTACTTCTATTGGTTTTGGTGCAGATGTAAAAAATACACAAGATAAAAAAACCGGTGAATGGATGAAAGGTTTAGAGCCAGAAGATTTGTTAAAATTTGGATTGATTCCAGAATTTATAGGAAGACTTCCAATGATAGCAACACTTGAAGATTTAGATGAAAAGTCTTTAATAAAAATACTACAGGAACCAAAAAATTCTTTAACAAAACAATATCAAGAGTTATTTAAATTAGATGGTGCCAAACTAACTTTTAAAGAAAATGCTTTAAAGGAAATAGCACAAAAAGCAATTAGTAAAAAAACTGGAGCAAGAGGTTTGAGATCAATTTTAGAGAATATTTTATTAAAAACAATGTACGATCTTCCAAGTCAAGAAAATATTGAAGAGGTTATAATTGACGCTGGTGCAGCAAAAGGACAGTCACAACCAATCTTAGTTCATGCTAAAGGTGACAATAAATCTAAGTCAAATAAGACTACAGCGGCTTAAAATCCTTAATAAGTAATAAATACCTATTGCATTATAAAATATAATATCCATATTGTTCTTATGGATGTCAAAATATCACTACCCTTACTTCCTTTGAGAGACATTGTAGTCTTTCCAAGTATGGTAATCCCATTGTTTGTAGGAAGAGATAAGTCAATTTCGGCACTCAATGAAGTGATGAAAAAAGACAAGAAAATTGTTTTAGTGACTCAAAAAAATTCAGAAATTGATGATCCTAAAAAAACTGATGTTTTTATGTACGGTTGTGAAGGAAATATTTTGCAATTGTTAAAATTACCAGATGGTACAGTTAAAGTTTTGGTAGAAGGTATTAAAAGAGTTAAAATTTTAGATTTTAAGGATAATGAAAAATTTATTATTTGTGATTATACACACTATAACGATGTTTTGCCTAAGGACGAGGACTTATTCCCTTTGGCTGCTACAGCTTTAAGAAGATTAGAAAAATTAACTTCTGTAAATAAAAAAATTTCTAATGAAACTATAAATTCAATTAAACAATTAAAGGACCCATCACAAATTGCAGATAATATTGTATCCCATATAACAGCTACAATTTCTGAAAAACAACAAATTTTTGAAACTGTAGATGTAAAAAAAAGATTAAACGCCATTATAAAAATAATGGAAAATGAGACAAGTATTATTGGTGTTGAAAAAAGAATTAGAGGAAGAGTAAAAACTCAAATGGAAAAAACACAAAGAGAGTATTATTTAAATGAACAACTAAAAGCTATTCAAAAAGAACTTGGCGAAATTGAAGATGGTAAAGATGAAACAACTAGCTTAAATAAAGCCATTACAAAAGCCAAGATGCCAAAAGAGGTTGAAAAAAAGTGTTTACAAGAATTAAAAAAATTAAAAAACATGAGTCCAATGTCAGCAGAGGCAACAGTTGTGAGAAATTATTTAGATTGGATGACTGAACTTCCGTGGCACAAAAAGAGCGAAGTTGATATTGATTTGGTAAAGGCACAAAACACTTTAGACAAGGATCATTTTGGTTTAGAAAAAATTAAAGAAAGAATAGTAGAATTTCTTGCAGTTCAAAAAAGAATGGAAAAGATTAAAGGACCAATTTTATGTTTAGTTGGACCACCAGGTGTAGGTAAAACATCATTAGGAAAATCAATAGCAAAAGCTACAAATAGAGAGTTTGTAAGAATGTCTGTAGGTGGAATGAGAGATGAAGCTGAAATAAGAGGTCATAGAAGAACATACATTGGATCTTTACCTGGAAAAATTATTCAGATGATGAAAAAAGCAGGAACAAAGAATCCGCTAATTCTATTAGATGAAATAGATAAAATCGGTAATGACTATAGAGGAGATCCTTCATCGGCCTTATTAGAAGCCTTAGATCCAGAGCAAAACACCTCATTTAATGATCATTATTTAGAAGTTGATTACGATTTATCTGATGTAATGTTTGTTACGACAGCCAATACATTAAATATTCTACCCCCACTATTAGATAGAATGGAAGTCATCAGACTAGCTGGTTATACAGAGGATGAAAAGATAAGTATCGCCAACAAATATTTACTACCTAAACAAATTAAGGATAATGGTGTTAAAGAGAAAGAAATGAATTTAAGTGATGACATAATTAAAGAAGTAATTAGAGGCTACACTAAAGAGTCTGGTGTAAGAAATTTAGAAAGAGAAATTTCTAAAATAGCTCGAAAAGTTGTTAAGAAAA
>CACJYE010000038.1 GCA_902597555.1 uncultured Pelagibacteraceae bacterium | reverse complement strand
AACTATTGATTGTTTCTTTTCCAAAAGCATCATTCATTTCTTTACTATTTTGTAATAAGTTTAAAGATTGTGTAAGTTCATCAGGCAATTTTGGTAAGTCAGGATACTTTGCATGGTCTTCATACATATTACAATCCAAAGGTTTACCTGGATCAACTTTATTTTTTAAACCATATAGACCTGCTGCTAAAACGCTTGCTTGTAACAAGTAAGGATTTGCAGAACCATCCATCAATCTTAATTCAAACCTTCCAGGATCTGGAATTCTTATCATATGAGTTCGGTTATTTCCTGTATAAGATATACTACTTGGTGACCATGATGCTCCAGATTTTGTTGGAGGTGCATTAATTCTTCTATAGCTATTGATTGTTGGATTAAAAAAAGCAGATAATGAAGAAGCATTTTTAATTACCCCTCCTAAAAAATTATAAGCCATTTTACTTAATCCAAGTTTGTCTGATTTGTCTAAAAATTTATTTTTTTTTCCATCCCAAACCGAAATATGAGCATGACAGCCATTACCTGTCAGGTTTTCAAATGGTTTAGGCATAAAGGTTGCTCTTAATCCATGTTTTTCAGCTATAGTTTTTACCATATATTTAAAAAAAGTATGTCTATCTGCAGTTTTTAGACAATCATCATAGTCCCAATTCATCTCAAATTGACCATTAGCGTCCTCATGATCATTCTGATAAGGACCCCATTCCATTTCAATCATGCAATCACAAATCTCTTTGATTAAATCATATCTCCTCATTAACGCTGACTGGTCGTAACAAGGTTTAGATTGAGTATCTCTTGGATCTGCAATTGAGTCTCCATTAGGTGAGATTAAAAAGTATTCACATTCTACACCTGATTTCATTGTTAAATTTTGTTTTTTTAATTTTTTTATTTGTTTTTTTAACATTACTCTTGGGGAAGCTTCTACAGGTTTACCGTCCATCCATAAATCAGATGCAAGCCATCCTACTTCCTTATTCCAAGGCAATTGGATTAAACTATCTGGGTCTGGAATACCAAACATATCACTATCTGCAGGAGACATATCTAGCCAAGCTGCAAACCCAGCAAATCCTGCTCCAGAGGTTTGCATTTCTTTAATTGCATGAACTGGAACTAGTTTTGATCTAAGTACTCCAAAAAGATCAACAAAACTTATTAAGAAATATTTTATTTTTTTTTGTTTTGCTATTTTAAATAAGTTTTTAGCCATTTCTAAGGCTACCACAATTATTTGAAAAATGAAAAGATAGTTTCTTTATAATAAATAAAATTAACTACAATTATCAGGATAATTGCAAGAATTACTCCATACTTTGCTTTTGGAAAAGCTACACCTCTCATTTTACTTGGTCTTAGTTGCTCGTTTTTGTCTTCACTCATTTAAATCATAAAAAAAGGGCGCTACAATTTTGTAGCACCCAAATTTTATTTTACCATTCAGTTATATTACTTTTATGGTCGTTAGCACCGTGTCTTTTTCTGGATAATGCGTTCAGCTCATCACTTTCAGATTTGCTGGTAATTACAGTCCATCCTATCCACACAGCAATTAACACAAGAACTAGGATAAATTCACTAGATCCTGCCCCAGGATAAACCGATCCGCCAACTTCTTCAGCTGGTTTATTAAGATGATCTATCCAGTTTGATACTGTTGCCATATTTTTCTCCTTTACCTGGTTGCTGATGAAAATGCTTTTTCATCTTCTTTAGCACTTTCCATCATTTCATAGTCAAGTCCAGCTATTTCAACTTCTCGTGGGATTCTTAATTTACCCATTCCATTGAGAACTCTAGCGATGATATAGCCAGGTATTAATCCTAAAACAAAGAACATTATTATTGCACCAATAAATTGTCCTAATGGATTAATTGTTGCATAAGTTGTTCCATCAAACATAGCTCCAACACTGTAACCAGATGAAGGATAACCATTTAAGACGAATCCACAAATTACAAGACCTACAAAACCAGCATAACCATGTACAGCTACTGCGCCAACTGCATCATCAATCTTGAACTTTCGTTCAACCCAGTAATGAAGTTTGTAAGCAATCACAACTCCAATCATACCAATAACTAATGCTTGAATTGGATGATATAAGTCATTTCCTGCAGATGCACATATAATGCCAGCTAGTCCACTTGAGTAAGTCCAGAAAGGATCACCTTTAGCAATTACATATCCAGCCAACAAACCTCCTGACAATGACATCAAAAAGTTCATTGTAATTCCACTTAAAGTAGTGGGTGTTAAATAAATGTTAGTTGCTGTCCAGAATGATATACCTTCCATGCCATACTCTGGGCCCAAATCATATATTGGAACGTTACAAGCCGCATAAAATCCCCAAAATCCGGTGTAAATTAAGAACAATCCAATTGTTACTAACCAAGGATTTCGTGGACCAATATTTCTTGGCTCACCACTTGATGAAAATTTTCCAATTCTTGGACCTAAAACCATAAGTACTCCTAAGGCAAATCCACCAGCAATAGCGTGAATTACACCTGATGCATATGCATCATGATAACCTAAGATTTTAAGCATCCAACCGTCAAAGTGCCATCCCCATGACGCATCTATTGACCAGAAAACAGATCCTATTGCAATTGCCAAAACTCCAAATGCAAAAGTTGTTATCCTTTCAATTACTGCACCTGAAACTATTGATGCTGCGGTCCATGAAAATAAAAGGAATGCTGCCCAGAACACACCCATTATATGGTCATTAAGATTAATTGCCATAAGAGCGTTTGTTGGATTAGCAAGATCATTTCCTCCAAATCCTCCACCAAGGACAAGCCCTGTACTTTCGGTCATTATTGACGGTGCTAATCCAGGTCCAGTTGGAAAAGCCCAATAAATCCACCAACCAAACAAAAACCAAGTTACTGTTACCAACGGTATCAGCATTGTGTTTTTCATAAGAGTATGTTGATGGTGTTTGTATCTTGAAGCTCCGACCTCATACATACAGAAACCAACGTGAATTAAAAACATTAGTACTACTGTTGTCCAGTAGTAAAATTCTGTAAATATCGTGGTAAGAGCACCTAACTGATCAGTCATATTCTCTCTCCATATTTGTTTATTAAAACCCTATTAAATTTTATGAGTCGTTACAAATATAAAGAGACTAAAAAAATCCAGTTATAAACATCAGATTTGCAAAAATAATCAACTATTGATTGTAATATTAAAACTTTAAATATGCTTTTTTCAAATCAACAAGAGGATGTTTTGGAGACATTTGGAACTTAACTAAAAGCTCTCTTGCAATCATATCTCTATCTTGTTGATTGTTTGGTAATTTAATTGAACTTGGAATAGTAACCCAACCATTTGCATTTCTGCAAAAAACTGCAGGTCTATCCTCTTCATAACCCATATGCACATCTTCCAGCCAATTAAGATCATCCCATCCCATTGCCTCAATATATTTTTTTAGAAAAGGGGTGATTTTGCTATAATCAGGCAAAAGATTAACATCATATCTGTAACCAATAGACTGACCAATCATTTTTTCTCTAGCCGTCTCTTTTTTTTTACCTAATTGACCTTTGACTTCTTTTGTTTTTACTTTTGATAACTTTTTATTTTTTTTCTTTGGCATAGCTATCTCTATATTTTGTGATAATTATCAACACCAACAGTGTAATTAGTTCCAGCTAATGGAACTTTTGCTAAAGCTGATGCTTCTGATGTTAAAGCAGCTAAATCTTCTGGTTCTAAAGAGTGGATATTAGTTTTACCACAAGCTCTAGCTAAAAGCTGAGCTTCTAAAGTCATTGAATGAAGATAATTGTAAACTCTTAATGCTGCATCATCTGGGTTTAATCTTGCTCTTAATTTAGGATCTTGAGTAGCAACACCCACTGGGCAACGTCCAGTATGACAGTGATAACATTCACCTGCTTTTACTCCCATCTCTTTTTCAAAGTCAGCTTCTGGGATATCTTTGTTGCAGTTTAATGCAATCATTGAACCAGTACCAATAGCGATTGCATCAGCTCCAAGAGCTAAAGCTTTAGCCATATCTGCACCATCTCTTACTCCACCAGCATAAATTAATGTTACTTTTCCAGTTTTACCAACATCGTCGATCGCTCTTCTAGCCTCTCTAATTGCAGCAATACCAGGAATACCTGTATTTGCAGCAGCAATATGTGGGCCAGCTCCAGTAGAACCTTCCATTCCATCTAGGTAAATAGAGTCAGGATCACATTTTGCAGCCATACGTACATCATCATAAACTTTAGATGCACCTAATTTTAATTGTATTGGCACTTTATTTTTTGTTAACTGTCTAAGCTCCTCTACTTTTAAAGCTAAATCATCTGGACCTAACCAGTCAGGGTGTCTCGCTGGAGATCTTTGGTCAATACCAGATGGTAATGATCTCATCTCGGCAACTTGGTCAGTAACTTTTTGACCCATTAAATGTCCACCCATTCCAACTTTTTGACCTTGTCCAATAAATACCTCAATACCATCTGCCAATTGTGCGTGATGTGGGTTAAAACCATATCTTGATTGAATACATTGGTAATACCATTTTTCAGAATACCTTCTTTCATCAGGTATCATTCCACCTTCACCTGAACATGTAGCACTACCAGCCATAGTTGCTCCTCTTGCTAAAGCAGTTTTTGCTTCGTAAGATAGAGCACCAAAACTCATTCCCGTAATATAAACTGGAATATCTAATTCGATTGGATTTTCACATCTAGGACCGATTACGGTCTTTGTTTCACATTTCTCTCTGTAACCTTCTATTACAAATCTAGTTAGTGTTCCAGGTAAGAAAACTAAATCATCAAAAGTAGGAATTTTTTTCATTAATGCCATTCCACGCATTCTATATCTTCCTAATTGAGCTTTTATATGAATGTCGTCAATTACTTCAGGAGTGAAGATAGCATTATGTCCTAATAAACTTTTATTTCTTTTACCTTCCTCGTACGAGTGGACATCTGCTTTTCCACCAACACCTTTTCCATTTTTTTTAATTTTTTTACTTTTTTTCTTAGGCATTAAATTGCTCCCTTCTTCTCTGTAGGTTCCAAATTATCGTAATTCCAAAGTTTTTTACCTGCTACAATTTTTTTCATTTTACTTACATCGAAATTTTCACCAATTTCAGCAACCTTTAATTTTCTTTTGAGCCAATCTTGGTCATTTGATGTTAATTCCGAATCTACAGCATCACTACCATACGAGCCAATTTCTCCACCTACGAAAATTGTCCCATCATACATAGAGTCTCCTAGGTTAATTCCAACATCTCCTAGGATAATTATTCTTCCTCTTTGCATCATAAAACCTGTGAATGCACCCGCATCTCCACCAATAATGATAGTTCCACCTTTCATGTCAATTCCGGTTCTGGCACCAACACTACCTTTGCAAATTAAATCTCCACCTCTAATTGCCGCACCAAAACATGATCCAGCATTTTTTTCAATTACCACTTTACCAGCCATTAAGTTTTCAGCACATGACCATCCAACTCTTCCGTTAATTCTAACTATTGGACCATCACAAGAACCCATTCCAAAGTATCCTAAACTTCCCTCAAAAATTAAATTCAGTTTATTTAAAATACCAACTCCAAGACTGTGTTTACCTTGTGGGTTTTTAATAACTATTGTTCCATAACCTTGGCTCATTAAGTTATCAATTTCTTTATTAGCCTCAGGAGCTGTCATGTCTTTAACATCAAGCTCAGTTCTTTTATTGAAATCTACATCGTACGTACCAAAGTAATAAAAGTTTTCTGCTTCGTCAGGATTAAAGAATTTTTGTTGAGTTCTTCCTGTTAATACCTCAGTGTGCATACCCATTGATTGGGCTTTTGATTTTTTCGAAACAGTTTTTATATTTGCCATACTTTCACCTCCCCATCAAATGGATCATATGTATCAATTTCTTGTGGTAACACAGACCTAATTGCAATCTCTTCTGATCCCATTGCCACTAAATCATCAGACTCATACAATACCAAAGGTTTTGCAGCCATTGTGTCTTTAGCCATACCTAAAGAATCTTTAGTTGCAACAAAGTATGTGAAAACTCCATCAAGACCAGTTAGTGACTCTTTCATTCCTTCTTGTAAAGTTGCTCCATGTCTCATTTTTTCTGCAATATAAACTGCAATTAATTCTGAATCACATTCAGACATAAATCTCATTCCCTTGTTTTCTAAAACTCTTCTGTTATTCCAATAATTAGTTAATTGTCCATTATGAACTACAGATACATCACTAAATGGATAGCCCCAGAAAGGGTGAGCAGACTTAATATCCACACCTGATTCAGTTGCCATTCTAGCATGACCGATTGCATGTGTTCCAACTACTTTATCTAAACTATATCTGTCACAGACCATTTTAGCATTTCCAAGATCTTTAATTACTTCTAAAGATTTTCCCATAGATAGAATTTCAACACCTGGTATACTTTCAATTCTTTGTGAAAAGTCTAACAAATCTTTTGTATCGTAATCAATCTCATATCTTAGTGAGTAAGGAAGAGTTCTCTCTTCTTTAACCACTTTGGCACCCATCTCAGCTAGAGTTTGGTCTACAATTTTTTTTCTTTCATCGTAAACAGATACATCTTCCATAACTGATGAACTTCCTTCTCCTACGTTTTCTCCAACTTTAAAACGCATAATGAAGTTTTTTCCATCTGTATCTCCATATAAAGCGTATCCTGTAGAATCTTCTCCTCTATGCTTTAATGCTTGGAGCATTCCTTGTAATTCGCTGCCAACATTTGAAGATTTTCCTCTATGAATTAAACCTGCTATTCCACACATATATTTATACCCTTTCTATCTATTTCTGTGACCTACGGTAGACAATCAAGATAAGTGTCCAGATCCCATTGTGTTGTTGCACCAAGAAACCTTTCCCACTCATCATTTTTGTACCAATGGAAAACTTTATACATTTCATCTGGCATTGCAGATTTAATTACT
>CACJYE010000037.1 GCA_902597555.1 uncultured Pelagibacteraceae bacterium | reverse complement strand
ACATTAAACTTTGCATACCACCAAGCTCAGGAGGAAATGATCTAGTTACAATAAGATACATTAATCATACTTCCATTTAATACCACAGCCAGCGCTTGGTATTTGGTCTTCAGGACCTTTTCCAGTTTCAGCTATTTGTTTCATAGCTGTGAGCAAATCACTTTCTCTGTCTTTAACTGGAATAAATCTTTTAAGTTCTCTTAATCGTCCTCTGTATTGAAGTTCTAAATTTTTATTATAGCCAAAGAAATCTGGAGTACATACAGCATCATATGCTTTAGCTATTTCTTGAGTTTCATCATGCAAATAAGGAAAATTGAAATGATTTTCTTTTGAAAACTTGATCATGTTATCAAAAGAGTCGTCTGGATAATTGACAAAGTCATTTGAACAGATAGCAACTGAGTTGATACCAATTTTGTTTAATTCACTACAATCTTCAACTAATTCTTTAGTAATCGCTTTTACATATGGGCAATGATTACAAATGAACATAATCAAAGTTCCATTTTCACCTTTGATGTCATTTAAGGACAGAATTTTATTATCAGTAGATTTTAATTCAAATGGAATAGCTTTTTGACCAAAATCACATATTGGAGTTTGTATTGGCATAATGTAAAATATATAGATTATGTTTTATGATTTAAAAGATAAAAAACCAAAAAACTCTGGCGAAAATTGGGTTGCTCCTAATGCAACGATAATAGGCGATGTTACTTTAGAAAAAAATACAAGTATTTGGTTTAATGCAGTACTTAGAGGAGATATAGAAAACATTCATATTGGTGAAGGATCAAATGTTCAAGATGGGAGTGTTTTACACACGGACCCAGGTTGCCCACTAAGAGTTGGAAAAAATGTTACTATAGGTCATTTAGTAATGCTCCATGGATGTACTATTGGAGATGACAGTTTAATTGGAATAGGAGCTGTCATCCTTAATAAAGCTAATATAGGCAAAAATTGTATTATCGGTGCTAAAGCTTTAATTACAGAAAATAAAGTGATTCCTGATAACTCTCTAGTTGTTGGTTCACCAGGTAAAGTTATTAGAGAGGTTACAGAGGAAGAAAAAAAAGCAGTTTTTGAAAATACAAAACATTACCAACATAATTGGAAAAAATATTCAAAATCAATTTTTTAAAAGATATAAATGCCAGCAGGATATGTAATAGCACAACTGAGAATAACCAATCCTGAGAATTACAAAGAGTATGTTGAAAAAGTTACACCACTTGTAAAAAAATTTGGTGGAGAATTTTTAGTAAGAGCGGGTGAATTTCAAATTTTTGATGGTAAAACAAAATTTCCTAGAATTATTATTCTTAAATTCCCCTCTTATGAAAAAGCACTAGAATGGTATAATTCTGAAGAGTACAAACCAATAAAGAAAATAAGATTAGATAATTCGGAAGGAACAAATATAATTATAAAAGGGTTATGAAAAAAATATTTATAGTTTTAGTCGTTTTAGTTTTTTATTCTACATCAGTAGTTGCTGTAGAAAAATATAAATTCAAATATAACCTGCATGAAAATTTACCAGAGAAATGGGTTACTGAATTTAAAAATATAATGAATATTGTGCAAGAAGTTATGCCTATAAATGAAAACACTAATCATTGGGTTAAAAATCATATTAAATTGATGAATATGTTACGGGGCCATACTATGGATATCTATGCATGGAAAAGCACAAAAAATCCTTTTCCTGAAAAGCGTGCTAATATGAGGGGCTCAACTCTTGAAAATACTAATTCATCTGAACCATGGATGCAATTAGACATATATCCACAAGATTGGACAAGTTCAAGAAATAGAATTCGTACTTATTCTGTTATTGTTCATGAGTATTTTCATGTTTATCAAAGATCACTTTCTAAAAGTGAAAGGGCTTTATCTGATATCAATCCGAAATGGTTAGTCGAGGGAGGTGCTAAAGTTTTAGAAGAGATTTATACGCGGCAATATTATAAAAAAGATCTTTTAAAGGCCGACATTAAAGAGACAAAAAGATGGAGTATTAAAAAAGTTACTAAAGAACCTCATTTATATGAAAAACATAAGACATCACCAAAAAAAAATGGATTTGATAGCATGTACACTGGCTCTGCATTCATGTTGCTGGCTTTAGTTAACGAATTAAAAAAAAATAATATTTCTGAAGAGGAAGCATTTGAGTTAGTTTTAAGAGAATTCTGGATACAGAGGGGTAAAAATGATTGGCCAACGGCCTTTAAAGATACTTTTGGAATGAGTCATAATGAATTTTATGAAAGGTTAAGTAAATACAAAAGAAAAGATCTTAAAAAAATACTTCCAAGCAAGAAATTAAAGATACAGGATATTTTTAGTTAATGAAAAAACTTTTAGTAATTTTAATAATTTCTTTAATTTCTCAATTATCTCAAGCAAACGAAAGATTTATACCACTTGAATTATTCACAGGTGGGGAAATTCGTGACGATACTGAAATTAAATTTACAAAAGCCAATTTGGTCTTTGGAGAAAAGAAAAGAAAAAAAATAGTAGGTCCTGAAGATTGGAAAAATCCTCAAACTGGAAAATTAATAAAAGTTTATAAAAGAACAAGAAAAGGTCAAAGTGGAGTAAAAACCCAACTTTTTACTGTTACTAATGATGGACAATGCATTGGAAGAGTTTGGGATAGTAGGCGTGGTGGAAGAATAATTGTAAATGGATGTAAATTTCCTTTAGGTGTTTGGAAAGAAGGTGAAAAAAGAACATTTAACGGATCTTCTGGAGGAAAAACAAGAAAAATTGAATTAACTATTTTAAAACTAGGAAAAAAACAAAAAGATAAAATAAAATTCAATTGGAAACTTTACGATGGAGCTGGAAAATTAATGGATGACAATGATTATACATTTTCTGCTGGTAGAGCAATGACAAAGCTTAATGATAAAAAAATATCAAAATGAAAAAAATAGTTAGTTATTTAATTAAATAATAGATCGTTAATCGAATAAACTATCAACCCAATAATAATAATTAATAGAATTAAAAAAGAAATTTTTCCACTTAAATGAGCTTTTATTCTTGTTTTTCCTTCTTTAAATTTTTTGAAGTGAATACTCCCAAATCTCATTACAGCTAATCCTAAAATTATAAGAAATGCTGTAAATATATATCCAGTAACCATCTATGGAACTAACCAAGTATCTTTATTATTTTCCAAATTAAACTTTGCTCGTCGATGACCTTTGGCTGCTAAATAAAGCCACTCTATAGATTTGATTTTACACTGTATAACAGTAAAGTTTTTGTAACCTTCTTCGCTTTGTTCTTTGGTGTAATCAAAATTGTCTAATTCTGGTTTTAGCCCAGAGGTTGGTAGATCTGACTCAGTTCCAGGTCCATTATCGACTAAATAACATTTTCTACTTATATGCTGGGTTTTAGACCATGATTCTTTGGTTACATCATTATTGTGATTAATAATGCATTCTACTTTTAATCTGACCTGTATCTTTTCATCTTTATCATAAAATAACATTGCAGCATTTTTATTTGCTTTTAGCTTTTCTATTTTGTCTGATCGAATGTCACTATGATATTGTACAAAATTATTTAATTGGTCTGACTTTCTTAAAACTACAATTCTTCCATCTAGATCAGATTGATCTCCACAAATAAATACAGGTATTCTAAAAGGTGAACTTCTATCTTTAACAGCATTATCTAACATTGACCAAATTTTCTTTTTGATCTCTGTGAAGTCCTCGTAGTAAGGAACTGTATCCGTCACAAATATTATTTTTTCTTTTTTAATCTAGCAATTAAACCTGAACTATCCCAACGGTTTCCACCCATTTTTTGAACTTCAGCGTAATAACCATCAATAATTTCTGTTATAGGAACAGGCGAGCCATTTTTCTTTGCTTCTTCAATTGCAATTTTTAAATCTTTTCTCATCCAATCAATAGCAAAACCATAATCGAACTTATCATCTGTCATAGTTCTGTATCTATTTTCCATCTGCCATGATTGAGCTGCACCTTTAGATATAGTTTCCATAACTTTATCCATATCTAAACCGGCGTTTATTCCAAAATTAATTGCCTCTGATAAACCTTGAACTGTTCCAGCAATACACATTTGGTTCATCATCTTTGTTAACTGGCCACTTCCACAAGGTCCAATTAATTTTACCTTTTTGCTGTAGCAATCAATAACTGGTTCTGCTTTTTTAAACACTTCCTCATCACCACCAACCATTACTGTTAGTATTCCGCCCTCAGCTCCTGCTTGTCCTCCAGAAATAGGAGCATCTAAAAAACTAAAACCTTTTTCATTTGCTTTTTTATTTAATTCTCTTGATACTTCCGCAGAAACAGTTGAGTTATCTATAAAAATAGACCCCGCTTTTGCTGTATTAAATAATCCGTTTTCTCCTGTTGCTACTTCTCTTAAATCGTCATCATTACCAACACACGTAAAAATGAAATCAGCACCATCTGCAGCCTCTGCAGGTGTATTGGCCATTTTACCTTTATATTCACCAATCCATTTTTCAGCTTTAGATTTAGTTCTATTAAAAACAGTTACATTGTGTCCGGCTTTTGATATATATCCAGCCATAGGGTAGCCCATAACCCCAAGACCTATGAAAGCAACATTACAAGTCATAATTTTTTTCTATGTTTAAAAGTTTAAGTTTAAAAGTAATTGTATTTGGATTTATTTTTACATTTTTTTCAAGTTTTGGACAGAGTTTTTTTCTTGGCTTATTTAATTCTAGTATTAGAGACGCCTTATCAATTACACATGGACAATTTGGCTCAATTTATGCATCAGCCACTTTAGTAAGTAGTATTGTTTTAGTTTGGATTGGAAAAAAAATTGATGATTTAAATATATTAAAGTTTGCTTCTTTTGTAATAATTTTTCTATCTGCTTCTTGTTTTATATTTTCAAAAATTTCGTCTGTTATTTTTTTATTTATAGGAATTTTTTTGATGCGTTTGGCTGGACAAGGATTATCAAGCCATACAGCAACAACAACCATATCTCGTTTTTTTGAAAAAAACAGAGGAAGAGCTTTAAGTACAGGTTGGTTAGGATTGTCATTGGCTGAATTTATAATGCCAGTTTTAATTGTTTTTTTATTAACTTTTGTAGAATGGAGAGATATTTGGGTCTCAATATCTATTTTAGTTATTCTTGTTTTGCCTGTTGCAACTTTTCTTTTAGTTAAGGATGTTAAGCTTGATACTAGAGAAGAATCTAAAATTGAAGAGAATAATAAAGAAATTAAACAATGGAAAAGAATAGAAGTTTTAAAAGATTATAGATTTTACATCATTTGTATCACGATGTTAGCGATGCCATGGATTGCAACAGGATCTTTTGTTTATCAGTCTTTTATATCTTCTTCTAAAGAGTGGGGACCTTACGTGATTGCACAATCATTTATGGCTTACTCTATTTTATCAGTGATTACTCTTTTTATATCTGGTTTTTTAATTGATAAATTTTCAAGTAGAAAATTATTAATCTATATGAATATCCCTCTTCTTTTTGGCACTATAGTTCTCTATTATTTTGATGCACCGCTGTCTTCTTTTGTATTTTTTGGTTTAGTGGGGGTTACTAATGGCTTGGCAAACGTGCTTGGTTCCTCAACTTGGGCTGAGATTTATGGTGTTAAATATATTGGGTCTATAAAAGCCTTAACAACTGCATTGATGGTATTTTCAACAGCATTTGGTACAGCTTTATTTGGTTTTCTGATTGATATTGGTTTTTCAATTGAACAGATTGCCGTTGTTTCAGGAACCTATATCTTTGCTTCAATTATTCTTCTTTATATGGTTAAAAATAAGCTAAATCCTCAATATTTATAAAATAGCCCTTGATTTTCTGAGACTCACTGTGTAGATACTCCGCATGGCACGAGTAACCGTAGAAGACTGTATAGATAAAGTAGAGAGCCCTTATGAATTAGTGCTAGTTGCTAAAGAGAGAGCCACTCAACTTAATGCAGGAATAGAACCAACAATTGATAGAGATAACGATAAAAATACGGTTATTTCATTAAGAGAAATTGCAGAAGAAAAGATTAAAGTTTCAGATTTAACTGATAGCGCTGTTTACAAACTTAGAAAACATGTTGAACAAGTTGATGATAGTTCAGAGGATGATGAAGAAATAGGTGATGATTTTGAAAATCTATACAAAGGTGAAATTTCAAAAAGTGGTACTCCAATTTTACCATCTAAAAGAGCAAGAAAAACACCAGAAAAAATTCAAATTACAAAAGATGATTTAGCTGAGCTGTCTGAAACAGCTACAGCAGAGGTTGATAATTCAGTAGGTGAAGAAACGATGAATGAGCAAGGAGAAGTTTCTTTAGATGAAGTATCAGAATCAGAAAATCAAGAAGCAGATGTATCTTTAGACGACACAGAAGCTTCAAACTCTTAAGAAAATAATATAAAGTTATATCATGAATAGGAAAGTATCAGTTGCTCCTATGATGGATTGCACCGATCGTCATGAACGATATTTTCTAAGATTAATATCCAAAAATACTCTTCTTTATACTGAGATGATAGTCGATGAAGCTATAAATAGAGGAGATAAGAAAAAGTTATTAGAATTTAATATAAATGAAAAACCTGTAGCACTTCAATTAGGAGGATCTTCTCCAAAACTTTTAGCTGAAGCAACTAAAGTAGGCGAAGATTTTGGTTATGATGAGATTAATCTAAATTTAGGTTGCCCTAGTAAAAAAGTAGAAAAAAATAGATTTGGTGCATGTTTAATGAAAGAACCACATTTAGTTGCAGATTGTTTAAGCAAAATGCAATCAGCTACAAAACTACCAGTAACTATAAAAACAAGAATTGGTTATGATGATGTAGAAGATTATGAAAATTTACATAGTTTTATTTCTACTCTTAAAGCAACAGGGGTAAAAACTTTTATCATTCATGCAAGAAAAGCAATGTTAGGTAAATTTACACCTAAGCAAAATTTAAATATTCCTCCTTTAAAATATGAGTATGTATACAAATTAAAAGAAGATTTTCCTAAAGAAGAGATCATTATTAATGGAGGTATAACTTTAGTAGATGAAATAAAACCTCTTTTAGAAAAAACTGATGGTGTAATGATCGGAAGAGCCGCATATCATACCCCTTATTTGTTAGCAGATATTGAAAAAGAAATATTTAATAATGAAGATGTACCAAGTAGACAAGATGTAATTGAACAATTGATTCCTTATGTGAAAG
>CACJYE010000036.1 GCA_902597555.1 uncultured Pelagibacteraceae bacterium | reverse complement strand
AAAAATAAAAAAATCTTTACAGAAAAAAACTAATCTTAATAAATTAAATACAAAAAACATAATTCAATTTAGTTTGGATAAAACAATAAATAAAATTAGTGAGTTTTCTTATCAAGTTTCTAACACCCAAAAAATATATCTTAAAAGAGATATTAAAAATGATGTTTTTCAAAATGAACTTTTAACAATAAAATTAAAAAAACAAATTATTTACAAAGAAAATGTAATTCTAGATAGTCTTTATCAAGCTGCAACAGAACAAAAGATACCTGCAAATACTATAATTGAATTTGCAGGAATTTATGGATTTCAAGTAGATTTTCAAAGAGATATTAGAAAACAAGATAAATTTCAAATTATGTATGAAATATTTTTAAATGAAAAAAAAGAAATAATTGAAACTGGAGAAATTCTTTTTGCAAATTTAAAACTTAGTGGACAAGATAATAGTTTATATTATTTTGATAATGAAAAAAACGCAGGACATTATGATAAAAATGGCAAAAGTGTAAAAAAGGCTTTAATGAAAACACCAATAAATGGTGCAAGACTTTCCTCTCCATTTGGTATGAGAAAACATCCAATAGATGGTTATAATAAAATGCATAAAGGAACAGATTTTGCAGCTCCGATGGGTACACCAATAATGGCTTCAGGTGATGGAGTTATAAAAAAAGCAGGATGGTGTGGGGGAGGTGGAAACTGTGTAAAAATTAAACACAATTCATCTTATGAGACTGTGTATGCACATATGTCAAAATTTGCTAGAGGAATTAAATCTGGTGTAAGAGTAAAACAAGGACAAACTATTGGTTATGTTGGGTCAACTGGAAAATCTACTGGACCTCATTTACACTATGAAGTGATTGTTAATGGAAAAAAGGTTAACTCACAAAAACTAAAACTTCCTTCAGGAAAAATACTTAAAGGACCAGAAAGAAAACTTTTTGAAACAAAAAAAATTAAATTGGATATTTTAAAATCTGAGAAAATTCTTGGAATAAATTAGTTTATTTCTGGTTGAGTTTTTATGTTCTTTTGAATTTTAGTTTCATCATTAGATGGTTCATCTAAATTTTTTTCAGAGTTTTGACCAAAATTATCGCCATTCTCATGGGCAACTTCTAAATTATTTTCTAATTTGCTAACTGAAGATTTCTCTCTTCTAAAACTATCTCTTTCATTAAGTATTCTGGTAAAATGATCAGCATGCTGCATATAATTCTCAGATAAAATTTTGTCGCCATTCGATAGCGCTTCTCTTGCTAAATCGTTGTATTTTTCAATTAATTTTGGAGCATTATGATTATTTCTTCCAGGAGCTTTTCTTTTAAAATTTTCATTGTTTGAAAAATTTGAACTAAACTTTGAGTTATCACCATTTGTTTTAAAATTTCTTGTATTTCTTCGGAAGTTACCTTTTCTGTTATTATTTCTAAATGTTACCATGATTTTAATTAATTATATTTTTGTACAGACAATGCACCTATCATTATTTGCAAAATCTTTTTGAGTGTTATTTATATAAAAACCTTCACTTTTTAATAAGTTAATAACCTTATTTTTTTGATCATATCCGATCTCTAAAACAAATTTACCTTTCTTTTTTATCAGTTCAGAGGACTTTTTAATCACTTTTCTCATTTCTGATAGACCATCTAATCCGCCATCTAATGCAATTCTTGGCTCGAACTCTGCAACTTCTCTATCCAAATATTTTAAATTTAATTTTTTAATATAAGGAGGATTAGATACAATTAAATCATATTTACCTAAATTGAATTTGTCAACATCTGATTTATATAATTTTACTCTAGAGGCAACATTAAGTTTAACTGCATTGATTTTACTTATATTTAGACATTTTTGACTTATATCTATGCCTGTTCCATAGAAATTTTCTCTCTCTTTTAAAATTGTTAAAAGTATACATCCTGAACCAATCCCTATATCTAAAATATTAATATTATTTTTTTGTTTTGTTAATTTTAAAACATTTTCAACAATTATTTCAGTATCTGGTCTTGGTATTAATGTATTTTTTGAAACAAAAAACTCTGAGTCCCAAAAAAATTTTTTGTTAGTCAGATATGCAATTGGATTTCTAATAGATCTACTTTTAATTAATTTGAAGAAATTGCTTAATTCATCTTTGTTAAGAAAATATTTAGAATTTAATAAAATATATTTCATATCTTTTTTAATTGTTTTTGACATTAAAATTTCAGAGTCCAATTGATAATTTGGGACAAATGCATCTTTTAAAATTTTAGAACCTTCTTTTATAGCTAAGTTAATATTCATATTTTATTTTAAATTACTTAGACTTTCCTCTTGTGCTTGTAATGTTAAAGACTCAATCATTTCATCGAAAGCTTCTCCTTCTAAAAATTGATCTAGTTTATGCAATGTTAAATTTATTCTATGATCTGTAACTCTACCTTGGGGAAAATTATAAGTTCTTATTCTTTCCGATCTATCTCCTGTACCAATTTTTGTTTTTCGATCTTCTGATCTTTCTTGGTCTATTCTAGACCTTTCAAGTTCATATAGCCTAGCTCTTAATATTTTCATACCCTTGGCCTTATTTTTATGCTGAGATTTTTCATCCTGTTGAGACACTGATAAACCTGATGGAATATGAGTAATTCTAACTGCAGTATCAGTTGTATTTACTGATTGTCCACCCGGTCCACCCGCTCTAAATACATCTATTCTTAAATCAGAATCATTAATTTTTAAATCCACCTCCTCTGCTTCGGGTAAGACAGCAACTGTTGCTGCTGATGTATGTACTCTTCCTTGTGTTTCAGTATCTGGAACTCTTTGCACTCTATGAACTCCACTTTCATACTTTAATGTTGAATAGATATTATTACCTTTAATTGAGGCTATAACTTCTTTTAAACCTCCTGCATCACTTCTTGATATTGAGATTAATTCCATCAACCATTTCTTTTTGTGACTTACTTTCTCATACATTTTAAATAAATCTGATGCAAATAAACTTGCCTCTAATCCACCAGTACCTGCTCTTATTTCTATAATTGCATTTTTTTTGTCAGCCTCATCTTTTGGTAACAAAAATAATTTTAGTTTTTTTTCGTTAGCTTCATATCGATTTTGTAGATCTATTAATTCTAAATCTGCCATTTTTTTCAACTCTCCATCTGCAGAGCTATCATTTAATATTTTCTGCAATTCTTCTTTTTCAGTTTGAAAGGAAATGTAATCTTTGGCACTTCCAACTATCTCATTTAAATCTGAGTACTCTTTTGATTTTTCGGCAAATAACTTGTTATCTAATTCACCAGTGGATAAATCTTTTTCAATGGATGAATGTCTTATTATTAATTCCTCAACTGTTTTTAAGGGTATCATTATTAGTTCTCTAGTTCAGATGCTTTTTTCTCAACTTCCCTTATAACTTTATTAATTATGTCATCAGTCAAAACTTTTTCATTCTGAACGCCGGATAAATAAAGCATATTATTTCCTTTTCCCCCTCCAGTAATTCCTATATCTGTCATTGCAGCTTCTCCT
Organism: uncultured Pelagibacteraceae bacterium; assembly: GCA_902597555.1. Taxonomy (GTDB): domain Bacteria; phylum Pseudomonadota; class Alphaproteobacteria; order Pelagibacterales; family Pelagibacteraceae; genus Pelagibacter. The sequence continues at coordinate 4,421 of CACJYE010000036.1, read as the reverse complement.
GGTCCATTAACAACACATCCAATAATTGATAGTGTTATTGGTGTTTTTATATGTGCTAGTTTCTCTTCTAATATTTTTACAGTATCAATTACCTGAAATGCTTGTCTTGCACAAGAAGGGCAAGAAATGATCTTTACTCCTCTATTTCTCAAATTTAGTGATTTTAATATCTCATTACCAATTTTCACCTCTTGAGTTGGGTTGTCAGATAAAGAAATTCTAATAGTATCTCCAATTCCATCCATTAATAAACTACCAAGCCCTATGGATGATTTTATGCTCCCAGATACAAAACTTCCTGCTTCTGTAATTCCAAGATGTAAAGGATAGTCTATAACTTTAGATAGTTGTCTATATGCTGCAATCGAAAGGAATACATCTGATGATTTAACACTTATCTTAAAATTTAAAAAATCTTTATCTTCTAAAATTTTAATATTTCTTAAAGCACTTTTAACTAACGCTTCTGGACAAGGCTCTTTAAATTCCTCTAAAATATCTTTTTCCAGAGAACCTGCATTTACTCCAATTCTTATAGAACAATTGTTATTCTTTGCAGCTTTCAATACCTCGTGTATCTTTGTTTCATCTCCAATATTTCCTGGATTAATTCTTAAACAGCTAGCTCCATTTTCTGCTGCCTCAATCGCCCTTTTATAATGAAAATGTATATCTGCAACTACTGGTATTGATACATGTTTTATTATTTCTTTTAATGCTTTTGAAGAGTCCTCATCTGGACAAGACACTCTCACTATATCAGCACCTTCCTCAGCTATTTCATTAATTTGTTTTATGGTTGCTTTAACATCCGTAGTTAAAGTATTTGTCATTGATTGAACAGAAATTGGATTATCGCCACCAATCTTTACTTTTCCAACGTTTATTACTTTTGTTTTTCTTCTCTTAATATCTCTAAATGGTCTTAAACTCATTATAATTAATCTAATTTAAATTCTTTATGTAAAGCAGCTATTGCTCTTTTAACATGCTTCACAGAAACTAGAACTGAAATTTTTATCTCTGAGGTAGAAATAACCAAAATATTAATTTTTTTTGAGGCTAGTGCCTGGAACATTCTATATGTTATGCCTGGTGTCGTTATCATACCAACGCCGATGATTGAAACTTTAGAAACACCTTTATCAAAAGATAATTTTTTAAAAGATATTTTTTTATTTTGTTTAATTAATTTTTCTGTTTTTTTTAAATCATCAGCTTTTATAGTAAATGTGAGATCTGTCTCTTTTCCATCTAAAGATATATTTTGAATCACCATATCTACATTGATAAGATTTTTCGATAGTGGTTTAAAAATAGAGGCAGCAACACCAGGTCTGTCTTTTACTCCTATAATTGTAATTTTAGCATCATTTTTTGTTGATGAAATTCCAGTAATAATTTGATCACTAAATGCTTTTTTAGAATTTGTAATTAAGGTACCAGTTTTTGATACAAATGAAGATTTTACTTTAACATCAATCTTATTCAACTTTGCATCCTGAACTGATGTAGGCTGCATTACTTTTGAACCGAGAGATGCCATTTCTAACATTTCGTCATAAAAAATTTTTTTAATTTTTTTTGCTTTCTTAAATTGCCTTGGATCCGTTGTATAAACTCCATCTACATCAGTATAAATAATACACTCATCAGCTTTGATAAATTTCGCAAGCATAATTGCAGTTGCGTCAGATCCGCTTCTTCCAATTGTTGTTATTCTTAAATCTTTACTTACACCTTGAAAACCAGTGATTATGGGTATTCCACCAGAATTAATATATTTATTTATTTCTTTAACACCTACTGCACTAATCCTTGCACTTGAGTGAGGACCATCTGTTAAAATAGGTAATTGCCATGATGTCCAAGATCTTGATTTAAACCCATTATGTTTTAGTCTACCAGCAATAAGTGCGCATGATGCTTGTTCTCCAGTCGAAACTAATGCATCATATTCCGCTTTATCAAAATTGCTACTTATTAGTTTAGATTTATTTACTAACTCATTTGTCACACCACTCATTGCCGATGAAATAACTATTACCTTATTTTTTTTCTTTTTGTAAAAAGCGATAATTTTGCATACCTTTTTAATTCTATCTATAGTTCCTACAGATGTTCCACCAAATTTTAATACTATAGTTTTCATGCTAGCTTTAATTATTAATATTTAATAAATAATGGATAAAATACATCTAAATTATTATGTCAACTATTTATCACAATGAATAGCGTAAATAAAAAAGAAATAGATAAATTTTCTAAAATGGCCAATGAATGGTGGGATCCAGAAGGTAAATTCAAACCACTTCATAAATTTAATCCAATAAGAATAAAATACATAAAAGAAAATATTATTAATAAATTCAATTTAAAAAATAAATTCAGACCTTTATCAGGGATAAATATTTTAGATATTGGATGTGGTGGAGGCTTACTATCTGAACCAATGTCAAGAATGGGAGCAAATGTAACAGGTATAGATGCGTCTGATAAAAATATAAAAATTGCAAAACTTCATTCAAAAAAAAATAAACTAAAAATTAATTATTTATGTTCATCACCTGAAAAACTTAAAATTACAAAAAAATTTGATGTTATTTTAAATATGGAAATCGTTGAGCATGTAGAGGATATAGATTTTTTTTTAAAATCTTGCTCAAAACTTTTAAAAAAAAATGGAATAATGTTTGTTGCAACGATAAATAAAACTTTAAAATCTTATATTTTTGCAATCATTGGAGCAGAGTATGTTTTGAGATGGCTTCCAATTGGAACACACGAATGGGAAAAATTTGTAGAACCTGAGGATCTTAAAAAAATTTTAATGAAATATGATTTATCTCTTAATAAATTGGATGGTATGAATTTTAACATTATTAAGAATGAATGGAGTATTTCTGGAGATTTATCTGTAAACTATATAGCAAAGTTTATTAAAAACTAATTTTCTTTTTCCTCTATCCAAGGGATCATTTGAGCTTCTATACCTTCCTCTTTTAATTCTTTTAAATCTTCCTTTGATGCACTGCCGTAAATACCCTTTGATTTTTTTTTTCCATTATAATGAATTGATCTTGCTTCATAAGCAAAATTATCACCGACATAATTAAAATTATCTTTAATAAATTTTTGATAATCTTTTATAGTTTTTTTTACTTTATTATATTTTTCTATATTTATTTTTTCATCAGTTTTTGATTTATGGCTTATTAGTCCAGGTGCCATTATTGTTTTTTCAACTTTTAATGAATTACATTTATGGCAATTCAAAAGTTTCTTCTTTTTTAATCTTTCATACTCATTTGAAGATGCAAACCAACTATCAAATTTTAAATCACATTCTTTGCAAAAAAGTTTATATTTGATCATGTTTATTAGTTAATCATACAATTTGTATTTTCAATAAGTTAACTTCTATAATCTGCATTAATTTCAATATATTTTTTAGTTAAATCCATTGTATAAGCTGTAAAGTGTTTCTTTCCTGTAAAAGTTTCTATATTGATCTCTATATTTTCAGCTTTCATATAATTTGCAGTTTGTTTTTCATCATAACTTTGACTTAATTTTCCACCTTCTACAATTATTATGTTTCCAAACTTAATTAATAATTTATTTAAATTAATTTTAGGCCCCGCTTTACCGATTGCCATTATAACTCTTCCCCAATTTGGATCCTCTCCAGCAATTGCAGTTTTTACTAATGAAGAGTTTGCAACCGAAAAAGCAATTTTTTTTGCTTCTATCTCATTTTTACATTTACTAACATTTATTGTTATAAATTTTGATGCACCCTCACCATCTGAAACAACTCTCTTAGCGAGATTCAAGAGAACTTTATTTAAAGATTGATCAAAATCTTTAATTTTATTTTCATTTATAGATTTTACTTGTGAGTTTTTTACTTCATTAGTTGCAAAAATAGTTGCCATATCATTAGTACTTGTATCTCCATCGCATGAAATAGCGTTAAATGTGTTTGTTATATTTTTTTTTAATAACTTTCCCAAAATATCGTTAGATAAAGTTGCATCAGTAAATATGTATGCAAGTGTAGTGGCCATATTTGGATGTATCATTCCTGATCCTTTGGCTATTCCATATATTTTTACTTTTTCACTTCCAATATGACATTCTTCCATAGCTAATTTGGGCTTAGTATCCGTGGTCATAATTGCAAGTGCTGCCTTCATCCAAATAAATTTATTTTGGGTATAACGAATTTTTTTGATTAAATTTGGAATATTATTAGAAATTTTTTCATAAGGAAAAACTTCTCCAATAGTACCGGTACAACCAAAAATTATATTATTTGTAAAAATTTTTTTTGGATTACCCTCGTCTTCCTCTTGTTTTTTATTTAGTTGTTTAGCTGTCAAATCAGCAATTTTTTTTAAACTTTCATATCCTTGCTT
>CACJYE010000035.1 GCA_902597555.1 uncultured Pelagibacteraceae bacterium | reverse complement strand
TAAATTTTTAATTTAAAAGGATCTAAAGTTAATTTGATTTTTTTTAAATCTATATCTATCTGATTATTGATTAGTGAAATTCTTTTTTTAATTTGATCATTAAATCTATTAGTTTCTATACCTACAGTGCTAAGGAAAACTATCAATATAACTATCGCTGATAGAAGTAAGATAAAATATCTTAAAATATTATATTTCATTTAATTTATAAAGTGATTGTTCCAAAAATTCATCTATGTCACCATCTAATACTTTATCAGGACTAGTGCTCTCAAAATTAGTTCTATTATCTTTTACAAGTCTATAAGGTTGAAGAACATAAGATCTAATTTGATGCCCCCCAACCTATTTCAGATTTAGAACTTTCAACATTTTGGTTTTCTTCCTCTCTTTTTTTAATTTCATAATCATATAATCTTGCCTTTAACATATTCATGCATGTTTCTTTGTTTTTATGTTGAGATCTTTCATTTTGACATTGAACAACAATTTTTGATGGAATATGTGTTATTCTAACTGCGCTATCAGTAGTATTAACGTGCTGGCCACCTGCTCCACTGGAACGATAAGTATCTATTCTCAAATCTTTTTCTAAAATTTCTATATTTATATTTTCATCTACAACTGGATAAATCCAAACACTTGCAAAACTTGTGTGTCTTCTTGCTCCGGAGTCAAAAGGAGATATTCTAACTAATCTATGTATTCCTGACTCTTTTTTTAACCATCCAAAAACATAGTCGCCATCTATTTTAATTGTTGCAGACTTTATCCCAGCCTCGTCACCTCTATGTTCACTAATCAAACTTGATTTAAAATTTTTTTTATCAGACCATTTTAAATACATTCTTCTTAGCATATCAGCCCAATCTTGGCTTTCTGTACCTCCAGCTCCAGCATGTATTTCTATATAACAATTTAAAGGATCCACTTCGTTAGATAAAAAACATTTAATTTCATTTTTTTTAACTTCACTTCTTAAGTGTTTAATATTTTTAAGAATTTCTTCTTGAACCTGTAAATTCTCTTCCTCAAGTGCTAGTTGATTCAAATCATCTAAATCTTTTAGTTTTTCAACATTTTTTTTCAAAGAATTAGTTAAATCTTCATAAAATTTTTTTTCTTTGATTACTCTTTGAGAGTTATTTTTATCTTGCCAAAAATCGGCACTGAGCATTTGTGAATTTAAAGATTGTAGCTTTGAACGGATATTGTTTTTTTCAAAGATACTCCTGTATTTTTTGATTTATCTTTTCAACTTCTTCTTTAAAATTTTGATAATTATTATCCATTAATAAAACTTTAATATATTATTTGAATCTAATCTATCTGAATTTGTATAAAGTACTTTTCCATCAACTACATTTTCTTTTTTAAAAACCTCAATAATAGTATTCTTTGAGTTAAATTTTGCTTTTTGACCTGTTAAAGGGTCAACAACCATCATCACAGTTCCTTTAGCAGCCTTAAATGGTCTTGCATCATTTTTGCTAACAGAATCGCTTATAAAATTTTTGAATATTGGCAAAGCAGTTTTAGATCCTGTTTCATACTTTCCTAATGGAGTTGGATTATCTGAACCAACATAAACACCTACTAGTAAATTGGAAGTAAAACCTATAAACCAAGTATCTGTATTTTTATTTGTTGTCCCAGTTTTACCTGCAATATTTAAATTTAAGTCTTTTAGTTTTTTAGCTGTACCTCTTTGAACAACTCCTTCTAAAATTGATGTCATTTGAAAAGCTGTTGCTGGAGAAAAAATTTTCGTATAGTTATTTTTAATCTCTGGATAATCATTGGTTAAATAAGAAATTTGATCACAATTAATACATTTTCTTTTATCATTATTAAAAATAGTGTTTCCCTCACTATCTTGAATTCTATCTATAAGTATTGGTTCAACAAGTTTTCCTCCATTAACAAAAACTGAATAAGCAGATGTGAGTTTTAATAAAGTTGTTTCAGCAGATCCCAAAGATATTGATAAAAGTTTATCTGGATTATCATAAATTTCTAAAGGGTATTGGAAAGCTAAAAATATACCCTTGTGTGCTCTTTCCTCTGTTTCAAGTTCAAATAAATCTTTTTCTTCAAAAAGAACTTCCCCTGAAACTTCATAGCCTTTTTTTCCTGATAAAATGTTGGATAAAGTACTTTTTCCAGACCCATTAGGACCCATAATTGCATGAACCTCACCAGGATTTATATCTAAGGATAGTCCATTTAAAATGGACTTATTATCAATCGTTGCATTTAAATTATTTATTTTAAGCATATTAACCAACACTTCCTTCCAGACTGATACCTACAAGTTTTTGAGCTTCTACAGCGAATTCCATTGGCAATTGTTGCAATACCTCCTTGCAAAAACCGTTAACAATTAAGCCAACAGCTTCTTCTGGATTTAATCCTCTTTGCTGACAATAATGTAGCTGCTCTTCACTAATCTTGGATGTGGTTGCCTCATGAGCAATATTTGACTCAGAATTTTTATTTTTTATATAAGGAACAGTGTGGGCGCCACATTTGTTACCCATTAATAAAGAGTCACACTGAGTATAATTAGTTGAATTTTTGGCTTTTGATGAAATATCAACTAAACCTCTATAGGTCATATCTGAACTCCCAGCTGATATGCCTTTCGAAATTATTTTACTTTTAGTATTTTTACCTAGATGTATCATTTTAGTACCTGTATCAGCTTTCTGATAATTATTAGTAATTGCTATTGAATAGAACTCCCCAACAGAATTATCTCCTTTAAGAATACAACTTGGATATTTCCAGGTAATTGCTGAACCTGTTTCAACCTGTGTCCACGAAATTTTTGAATTTTTTCCTTTGCATAAACCTCTTTTTGTTACAAAATTATAAATTCCACCTTTACCATCTTTATCACCTGGATACCAATTTTGAACTGTTGAATATTTTATTTCCGCGTCATCAAGTGCAACTAATTCTACATTAGCAGCATGTAATTGATTTTCATCTCTCATTGGAGCCGTACATCCCTCTAGGTAACTTACATAACTTCCTTTGTCTGCAATAATTAAAGTTCTTTCAAATTGACCTGTGTTTGATGCATTTATTCTAAAATAAGTTGATAGTTCCATTGGACATCTAACACCTTCTGGAATGTATACAAAAGATCCATCTGTAAAAACTGCTGAATTTAATGTAGCAAAAAAATGATCACTTGTTGGGATTACAGAACCTAAATATTTTTTAACTAACTCAGGATGATTTTGAATTGCCTCTGATATAGGGCAAAATATAATTCCTTGTTTAGTTAATTCATCTTTGAAAGTAGTAGCTACAGAAACTGAATCAAATACAGCATCAACAGCTATTCCATTTAATCTCGCTTGCTCTTGCAAAGGAATTCCAAGTTTCTTATAAGTTTCTAAAAGTTTAGGATCCAGTTCATCTAAGCTCTTTGGCTTATCTTTCATGCTTTTAGGTGCAGAGTAATAATATAAATCTTGATAATCTATTTTTGGAAATTTAGGTTTCTGCCAATCTGGTTCTTTTAATACTTTAAATCTTTCAAAAGCTTTTAGTCTAAATTCAAGCATCCACGTAGGTTCTTTTTTAATATTAGATATAAATTTGATGACATCTTCATTTAAACCTTTTGGGGCTTGAATATTTTCTATGTCTGTCGAAAAACCATATTTATAGTCTTTTAAATTATTTATCTCTTTTTGTCTGTTATCCATCCTAAACTCTTGTTTCTTTATTGTTATTTAATAAATCTTTTAAGCTTTTATTTTCAAAGAATGTATTTATGTGAAGCTCTAATTCATCCCAAAGGTTGTGAGTTATACACTTTGTGGCTTTACCGTTACATCCTCTTTTTGATTCTTTTTTACACTGAACAGTTTTTACTTTTTCATCAACTGCATTAAAAATATTTGTTAATTTAATATCGTTTGGATTTTTATTGAGAACATATCCTCCTTGAGTTCCTCTGATACTTTTAACAATTTCATTTTTTTTTAATTTAGAAAAAATTTGCTCTAGATAATCTAAAGATATACCTTGTCTCAACGATATATCTCTGAGTGATACTGGATTGATGTTATCAAACCTAGCTAAATCAACTAAAGCCATGACGGCATATCTACCTTTTGATGTAAGTTTCATTTTTTACCCTTAAATTGTGGGTTTTTATACATACTTGACTAAAATGGTCAAGTTTAGAGTATAAAAAAAAACTAACATATTGTCGCTGACTTGTGATAAACGTACATTTTTTTTGAGAATAATAATCAATATCGCTTATGGATAACAAGATTTTAGAAATATTTATACCTGGTCCTGCAGGAAGACTTGAGGCTAAATATTATAAAAGTAAAAAAAATACTTCTCCAATTGCTTTAGTATTACAACCCCATCCTCAATATGGAGGAACTATGAATAATAAAGTAGTAGTAGATACTTTTCATACATTTATGGATAATGATTTTTCTGTATGTAGAGTAAATTTCAGAGGTGTTGGTAAAAGCGATGGAGAATTTGATAATGGTCAAGGCGAACTTGCTGATGCAGCCGCTGCTTTAGATTGGTTAGAAAGAGAAAATTTTGACAATTCGCAATGTTGGGTTTCAGGATTTTCATTTGGATCTTTGATTGCAATGCAATTATTAATGAGAAGACCAGAAATAAATAGGTTTATAGCAATTTCACCTCAACCAAATGTTTATGATTTTTCTTTTTTATCTCCATGTCCAACTTCTGGTTTAGTTGCTTATGGTAAAAAAGATGAATTGGTACCAGTAGAATATATTAGTGAACTTGACAAAAGATTAAGTGCACAAAAAGGTATTAAAGTAGAATTTAATGCAATATCAGAAGCCAATCACTTTTTTTCAAAAACAAGTGATTCTTTAATTAAAAATCTTGATAAATATATAAAAAAAGAAACAGCACTATATTAAAAATTTTCTACCAGTTTTCCACCAACAGTAAACCCTATACATCCAGTTGTTGTGCTAAAAGAAATTGGTAAATTCAAAAAAGACCTTATAGCTAAAAATCCAAATGCCTGGGATTCAATATAATCACCATTTAAATTATAATTATCTATACTTTCCAAATTAATATAATTTTCATTTGATATGTAATTTTTTATACGATCAATTAAATTACTATTTTTTCTACCACCACCACAGAGTAAAATTGTAATACTATTTTTTTGACTAATATATTTTAACCCTTCTGAAATTAAATATGCTGTAAAGTCTGTTATAGTAGCACAACCATCTTCTAAAGATAAACCTCTTGCAAAAGATACATCAAAATTTTTTATATCCAATGACTGGGAGTAAGAATTTATTTTAAAATTATCTATTGCCTGATTTAGAATTAATTGATCAACTTTCCCTGCATTAGATAGTTCACCATTTTTATCAAATTTTTTATTAGAATTATTTCTTACCCATTCATCAATTAAACAATTACCAGGGCCTATATCAAAAGCAGAAAGGTTATTTTGAAAATTATCTGTGTCATTAATAACTTTTGTAGCATTTGCGATACCTCCAATATTCAAGAAACCTATTGGAAATTTAAGATCAAAATTTTGATTAATTTTTTTTGATAAAATATGATGAAAAATTGGTGTTAAAGGTGCACCTTGGCCATTATTTTGAATATCCGCATGTCTAAAATCATATACGACTTTTTTTTTAACTATTTGAGATAACAATTTCCCATCTCCCAATTGATTGGTAATTTTCTCATTTGGGTTATGAAAAATTGTTTGACCATGAAAACCTATCAAATCAATGGGATGTCTATATTTTTTTAATGATTGATTTACTGCATCAGCATGAAAAAGAGTTAAATTGCGCTCTAATTCTCTTAATTTTTCAAAATTTTGTAAAAGATCTTTCTTTGTTAAAACTAAATCTCTTAATCGAACTAACTGATCCTGAAGATTTTTATCATACTCATAATAATCATCTAAAATGTTTGAAAACTCATTGTATCCATCTGAACTAATTATAGATAAATCAATACCATCCATAGATGTTCCGCTCATAAGTCCAATTGCAGTATATAATTTTTTTTTCATTGATATGTTTTTTAAAAAAAATTTGTATATTGTAACTATAAACTTATGAATAAATTTTTAAAAGAATTTAAAGATAGAGGTTTTTTCTATCAATGCACAAATGAAGATGAACTATCTAAACAATTAGATGAAGAAAAGATAAAAGGCTACATAGGTTTTGATTGTACAGCTGAAAGCTTACACGTGGGTAGCTTACTGCAAATAATGTGTTTACGACTACTTCAAAAAAATGGACATCGACCAATAGTTTTACTTGGTGGAGGAACTACAAGAATTGGCGATCCATCTGGTAAAGATAAAACTAGAAAAATATTAAGTGAGGATGAGATTGAAAATAATATTAAAAATATCAAAAATATTTTAAAAAAATTTTTAGATAATGATGATCCAAATACAAAGCCAATATTTGTAAACAATTATACTTGGCTTAAAGATTTAAATTATATTTCGTTTTTGAGGGATATCGGAAAACATTTCACGATAAATAGAATGCTAACATTTGATAGTGTAAAACTCAGATTAGATAGAAAACAATCACTAAGCTATATGGAGTTTAATTATATGATTTTACAAGCATATGATTTTCTTGAATTAAATAAGAAAGAAAATTGTGTTTTACAAATCGGAGGTTCAGATCAATGGGGAAATATTGTTAATGGTGTTGAGCTAATTAAAAGATATTCTAATAATCAAACCTTTGGTTTAACAACTCCATTAATTACACTGGCAACTGGTGCTAAAATGGGAAAAACTGAAAGTGGAGCTATTTGGTTAGATGAAAAATACTTATCAGCTTATGATTATTGGCAATTTTGGAGAAACATAGATGATAGAGATGTAATTAAATTTTTAAAAATGTTTACTGAAGTTGAAATTAAGGAAATAGAAAAAATTAAAGATAAAGATATAAATGAATTAAAAATATTACTTGCTAATAAAACTACAGAAATGTTACATGGAAAGGAAGCAGCTAAAAATTCTGATCAAGCAGCAAAAGAAGCTTTCTCTGGAAAAACTCTGGGTTCAAACTTACCTAAAGTTAATATTCAATCAAATAAAATAAAAGAAAAAATAAATATAGTGGAACTTGTTTTATTATCTAAACTAGAAAACTCGAAAAGCGAAATCAGAAGACTTATAAAAGGGAATGCGGTAAAAATTAATGACAGTATTATTTCAGATGAAAAATTCGAAATCAATGAAAATTTATTTAAAAATAATTATCTTAAACTTTCACTTGGAAAAAAAAGACATATTAAAATAGAATTAAATTAATTTTTTTTAATTTTCTCTAAAGTTCTAGTAATAAACCTGGGTGTTAGAGTTTTAATAGGATTTACAACAGTTTCTAAATCTTTAGGGGGACCTTTAATTTTAAAGCTGATTCCAAACACACCATCGCCTACTTTCTTTCCAATCAATAAATCTCCAAGTAAAGGTATTGAAGCAATAGATCTATTAATTGTTGTCGCTGGAACCAAGGTTCCTCTTAAACTGATTAATTTATCCTCCTCAATGTATCCCTCTAATAAAATAGATATTGCTGGCCCAATTGCATATAATTCTTGAATTTTCATTAATTTATCTTGATTAGTAAAATTCATTTCAAAATCTGTAAATCTTATACCCTCTCCTGTAAGTAAATCTGCTATTCCTTGAAGAGATGCAAGAGCCAACAACTTAGCCAACGCTGGAATTTCTTTAACTTTAAAATTATCAATTACTAATTTTGAAGTTGAAACTCCACCTTTCTTCATGGAGTAAAAATCTAAATATCCTTCTCTATCATCTTTAAATCCTTTAATGAATTTATATCTATCTACTAGGGGTTTTGCCTTAGAGGAGAAAAGTGTGGTAATTTTTTCACCTTGATCATTTGTTCTAATTGTAAATTTTATATTTTGTGAATTATTGTAAAAGGCCAAAATATCTGCTTCTTCAACTTTATTATTAATAATTTTTATCTTCCCAATTAAATTTTTAACAGAATGTATTTTATCTAAGTAAACTTCCTCAAAATTTAAGTCCATACTTAAGTTATTTTCAAAAAGATTGTTCACTTTTTTATC
>CACJYE010000034.1 GCA_902597555.1 uncultured Pelagibacteraceae bacterium | reverse complement strand
GTTATATAATTGCTTATAAAACAAAAAAAATAATAAAAAAAAATATAAGTAGTGATTTATTTGCTAATAAATGGCACAAAGATAAACCATATACAAAAAATTTGCTTAAGATAATTCTTCCTTTGTCGAATATAGGTAAGCTTGACGGTGGAATAGAAATAAAGAAGAATATTAATCATCATTATAAAATGACCGGGAATTCAAAAAATATATTGATTTTTTTTCCAAATAAAAATTATCATAGAGCTGGAAACCCCCAAAAAGACAGAAATCAACTTATGATTCAATTAGTTCCCTCAAAAAATTGGTCTTTCAATAAAAGTTTAAAAGATGATCAATATAAAATAGAACCAAAGTTTCCATTTTTCTCATATATTTTTAAGAAAAAAATAAATCTATAAATGCTTTATCTTTTCAAGAAATTAAAATTTGAGGAATATCTAATAATATTATTTCCTCTATCTCTATTGTCTGGCCCTTTTTTAACTGACTTAACAATTATAGTTATAGATTTGTTATATATAATTAAAATTTTTAACAAAAAAGTTGAAATAACTATTGATAAAAAATATTTACTTTATGCTTTATATTTTTTTATAATATTATTATTTTCAGCATTGTTTTCAGATAGTATTCAATATTATTTAATTGAAACATTACCATTAGCAAGATTCATTATTTTCCCTTTCGCTTTGATAAATGTTCTTAGTAAAAATGTATCTAATATTTATTTAAATCTAATATTAATAATTTTTTTAATTCTACTAATAGATACACTTATTCAAATGTATTCTGGTAATAATATGTTGGGATACCCACTTACACATAATCGACCTACTTCGTTTTTTGATGATGAGCAAGTTTTAGGAAGTTATATTATTAGAAATTTATCCTTTTTAATTCCAATATATTTATTAGCGAAGGATAAATTTAATAGAAAGTTTTATATAATTTTATTTATTTCTTGTATTTTAATTACTTTATCGAAAGAACGAGTCTCTTTTTTTTACTTAACAATATATATACTAATTTTTTTTATTTATTTTATCTTATCTAACAAAAATAAAAAAATATTAGCATTTTTGAAATCATTTTCTTTTATTTCTTTAATCGTTTTAATTTTACATTTTATAGACGGTGAAAATATAAAAAAAAGATTTGATCAAACATATGTGGTAATTAAAAATGAGGAAAATATATATTTTGATCAAGAGGAAATGTTACCAAAAAAAGATAAAACATTTCAAAATTTTTACATTTTTTCCTCAGAACATGAAAATTACTTATTAACTTCAGTAAAAATATTTAATTCTAATAAATATTTTGGAGCAGGAGTAAAAAGTTATAGAAATGAATGTAAAAAAGATGAATTTAAAATTAATAAACATTCTTGCAGTACTCATCCACATAATACATATGCACAACTACTTTCTGAAATAGGAATATTTGGAACTTTTCCAATTATTTTCATTTTTCTTATAGGTGTTTATAATCTTTTGAGATTATTTGCAGAAATTGTAATTCAAAACAAGAATATACTTTTTCTAAATGGTATTTTTTTTAATTTACCAGTAATTTTAAGTTTTTTTCCCATAATCCCGTCTGGAAATTTTTTTAATAATTATTTAGCTAGCTATTATTCTTTTTCTGTTGGAATATTTCTTTATTACTTAATGAAAGAAAAAAAATAAAATTAATGTGTGGGATAGCTGGAATAATTAGTTCTAAAAAAAATAATTTGTTTTATTCAAACAAACTAAAAAAAATGATCAGTGATATTAATTTTAGAGGACCTGATGATCAAGGTGTTTGGTTTAATGATATGAGTAATGTTTATTTAGCTCATGCAAGATTAGCGATAATTGATTTATCGAAAAATGGTAAACAACCCATGATTTCAACAGATGGAAGGTTTGTCATTACTTTTAATGGAGAGATTTACAATCATGAGGATTTGCGTGAAGAGATAACCACAAAATATAATATAAAATGGAATTCTTTTTCAGATACTGAAACTTTATTGAAATTAATTGAGATCTTTGGTGTTAAAAAAACCTTGAGTAAAATTAAAGGCATGTTTGCTTTTTCTTGTTACGATAGGAAATCAGACTTATTCTATTTATCCAGAGATAAATTTGGGGAAAAACCATTATATTATGGATTGATTGATGGTGATTTTTATTTTTCTTCTGATCTAAAATCTCTAATCGTAAATAATAAAAATTTAGAGTTAGATCTTCAGGCTATAGATAATTTTTTAATGTACTCTTATATTCCAAGTCCAAAAAGTATTCTAAAAAATATATATAAATTACAATCAGGAAGTTATTTGGAATTGAATGTTCAAGAATTTATTAAAAATAATAAAAATTTTTATAATATTTCAACGTGGTTTGACATTAGTTTTGAGGCTCAAAATTCTAAGATAAATCAAATAAATGATTTTAATTCTTGTAGGAGCTTAGTTGAGGAAAAAGTTTTTACTTCTGTAGAGAGGCAATTAATTGCTGATGTTCCTGTAGGTTGTTTTTTATCTGGTGGAACAGACTCAACACTTATTGCGATAGCATTAAAAAATGTTTCCAAAAAAAAAGTTGAAACTTTTAGTATTGGTTTTGAAAATGAAGATTATGATGAGTCAAAAAAATCATTGAAAATTTCGAAAATGTTAGGATTAGAAAATAATATATTTATGATGAATGAAAATGATTTGATTGATATGGTTGATCAGCTTCCAGAAATTTATTCAGAACCTTTTGGAGATAGTTCAAGTCTTCCCTCTATATTATTGAGTAAATTTAGTAAAAAAAAAGTCAAAGTGTGCTTGTCAGGAGACGGTGGAGACGAATTGTTTGGTGGTTATAATCGATATGTATTAGCCGAAAAAATATGGAAAAATTTAAAATTTATTCCTCCTTTTTTAAGAAGATATTCTAAAAATTTTTTAATAAATTTAAGTGAAAAAAAAAAGTATGCAATCTCTAATTTATTCTTAAAAAATTTCTCAGAAAAAAGTCAAAAACTTGAAAAGTTTTTTGACATATTGGATTCAAAGACACAATTAGATCTTTATAAAAACATTTTAACAAAATCTAAAAATAGTTTTAATTTAATTAATTTTGAGAATAAAGAAGATATAATTTTGAATAATTTTAATCATTTTTCATCTTTTAAAGAAAATATGATGTTAAATGATTTAAACTTTTATATGCAGGACGATATTTTATGTAAAGTTGATAGATCTTCTATGTTTTATGGTTTAGAAACTAGAGTTCCATTTCTTGATTATGAAGTTTTTAGTACATCTTGGCAAGTTCCTTTAAAATTTAAAGAAAATAAACTATTATTAAGAGAAATTATTAACAGGCACATAAATTTTGCCAAAATCGACGGACCCAAAAAAGGATTCAGTGTACCTTTAAAAAAATGGCTTAATTTTGAAATGAAAACAAACGTAGAAAAATATATTAACGAAGATAACTTAATAAAATATTCTTTTTTAAATAAAGAAAAAATAACTAATATTTGGTCTCAATTTAAAAATAACAAATCAATTAACGAGCATTTGGTTTGGAATATTTTTGTATTAATTCAGTGGTTAGAAAAATATAAAAATAATTTAAAAATTTGATTATGAAAAATGGTCCACTCATATCTGTTATAATTACATCATATAACTCAGAAAAATTTATCAAAAAATCTGTAAACTCTGTAATAAAGCAAAGTTATCAAAATATTGAGATAATAATAGTAGATGATTGCTCTACAGATAAAACACTTGAAATCCTTCAACAATTAAAAAAAAAATATTTTTTTAAAATTATAAAATTAAACCAAAATTCAGGAACTCCTGGAAAACCTAGAAATATAGGGATCGAAAATAGTAGAGGTAAGATTATTGCATTTTTAGATGCAGACGATTATTGGCATCAAAATAAATTGAGTCTTCAAATTCAAAAATATAAAAAAAATCAAATTAATTGTTTAAATACTGAATATTTTGATAAAAATAACAAAAAAACTCCATTTATAATTCATCTTTTTAGATCATTTATGATCAATTTTTTTACATTCTTAATAAATAGAAAAAAATCGTTAATATTTTTATTTAATCCAGTAGTTTTATCTTCTGTAATAATTAATAAATCAGTATTTAGTAAAATTAAATTTTCTGAAAAAAGAAATATTGCAGGAATAGAAGATCTTCTAATGTGGTTTAGAATAATCTCTGAAAGTAGTTATAATATTAATTTTATAAATAAGACATTAGTTAGAAATTTTAAAAGAAAAAAATCTCTTCATAGTGACTATTTTTTTCAGATTATCAAATCGATAAATATTATATCTAACTTAAAATTAGAAAATAAAATTAAAGCAACAAATTTTCTAATTATTATAACCATTTTAATAAAATTATGCCGAGAGGTATTAAAATTCTTTTTTATAAAAATTATAATATTTAAAAAAATAATTTTAATATCATTAAGTATCATTTATTTTTTTGTTTTTTATTCCCCACTATTTAATTATCTAGGAAAGCCGTTATTATATTTTGATAATGATATTAATTTAAAAAAAAACTCAGAATTAGTAGTGGTAAATACAAATTATGGGTATGATAAATATTTTAATTTTGGTTTTAGTTATAGATTAAATGATTTAATATCAAATAAATATAATTTTGATAGCAAAAAAATTCTTCTTCTAGGAAGTGAAAAATATATTCCTCAAAAATTAATATTAAAAGGTTTATTAATAAATAATGGTTTTGAATCCAATAATATCACAATTGTCTTAGATGAACTAAAATCAAAAAAAGATGAAATTTTGTTCTTATTAAATTATTCAAAAAAAAATAATTATAATATTATCACATATTATACATCACCTTATAATACAAAATTAACGAAGAAAGTTTTAGATAAATATAATGATATTGATATTAAAATTAATATTTTAAAAAGTTCTGACTGGCCTAAAGATACACATCCATATTTTAAGAGGTTTAGTTATAAAAAGATGATTATAATAGAATATTTTAAATTTTTTTTATTTAAAATTAATTCTCTTTACTCTTAATATTAACAAAAATTAGATGCCTGAAATAAATATAAGGAAAAAATAGTATTATATATAGTAAAAATGAAACAGAACTATTTAAATTAAAGCTTATAAATCCTATAGTAAAAAAAATAACATTAATTAAATTTATAGTTACAAAAGTAAGAGATTTAGATTTAAGGATACTAAGCAATGCATAATGCATATGATCTGAGCCAGGTTGAACTAAATTTTTTTTTTTAAGTATTCTAAAAATATTTATGGATAAAAATTCGTAAACTAAATACGTTACTGTCCACGCTAAAAGTAAAGCTTCAATTTTATAAAATTTATTTAAATAAATCATCAATAAGCTGTAAAAAAAACCAAGTAGTAAACTTCCGGTATCACCCAAAAAAGTTCTTGGTAGATTAAAAATTGATAAATTAAAAAAAAATAAAACTAAAAGAATTGTATTAATATAAATGAGTAATGAGCTAATATCATTATTATCAGAGATAATTATTATTAGCAGGGATGATGTCCAAAAAGTAAAAATAGTTAAACCATCAATTCCATCATTATAATTAAATGCATTGGTTAAAAATAATATACAAAGGAGAGAGAAAATTATTGAAAAATTTCCAAGATATAAATTACCAAAAAAATCATAATTCCCTAGAGAAATAATTTTTAATCCATCTAAAATAACATAAAATGATATTGCTATTAAAAAAATAATTTTGATAGCAGGATTTAAATTAAATTTGTCATCTATTAATCCCAATAACCCTACTAAAGCACTAGATATTAAAATTAGTTTTATTTCTTGATTTTGAACAAAAAAAATTGCGAACAAAATAAATAAAACAACTAATACAAAACCCCCAGTAAATGGTGTTGGTTTTTCATGTGATTTTCTATTACTTGGATAATCTAGATAATCAAATTTAAAGGCCACCTTTATTAAAAAATAATTTAAAATAAAGGAAATAATTATTAGTAAAAATAAATTATTTATATTAATTAGCATCTAAGTTGTAAATATTTTATATAAATTATAACTATGTATCAAAAAGAAAATACATCTATTTATAAGTACTTGTTAAGACAAGTTTATAAAGTTTATATTAGTCTTATTTTATTATTAAATTACTTTTTAAGAAAAAAAAGTAAGAAAAAAACAAGTATTTTTTTTGGAGGTGCATATAGTGGTAATAAAGGTGGCACTTTAGTAAAAGTAAAAAGACTTAAGAATGTCTATACTGAAGATAAATTTAATTTTAACGTATTATATTTACTAAGTAACTCAATATATTATTTTTATTTTTTTTTAAAATTATTTAAAAATAAAATACCAATAATTCATAATCAAAACGGTGTATTTTATCCAGCTTGGTATAATGGCAACTATAAAATTATGAATAAATTAATGAGTGATCAATTAAAATTAGCTGATTATGTTTTTTATCAAAGTAAATTTTGCAAATATTCTTCAGATAAATTTTTACATAAGAGAAAAAATAAATTTGAAATTTTGTATAATGCTTGCGATTTAAATATTTTTAGACCTAGATTAAATAAAAAAATTAATAAGAAAAAAATTAAAATTTTAATGACAGGGTCCTATAGAAGTTATTTGTATCCAGGTTTACTTGCTGCTATCAAAAGTGTATGTGAATTAAAAAATGGTAATAATGTTGAACTTAGTATAGCAGGAACTATAGAAATATCTCTTAAGAAAAGAATTTTAAAAATTATAAAAAAAAACAATCTAGAAAAAAATATTTTTTTTTTAGGTTCTTATAATCAAACTCTTGCTCCTAAAATATATAGATCACATGATATTTACTATTTTTTCGTGCACAATGCTCCTTGTCCTAACGCTTTAATTGAAGCTATTGCTTCTGGTCTTCCAGTGGTTTACCTAAATTCTGGATCTTGTAAAGAAATAGTAGAAAAAGGCGGCATTGCAATAAAATCAAAAACAAGTTGGCAGAAATATCATTCTATTAATCATAAGTCTATTTCAAGTGCTTTCAAAAGAATAATTTCAAATTATAGTTATTACCATAAAGAAGCCAGGAAAAGTGCAATTAAAAAACATGATTTTAAAAATTGGATATATCGGCATGATGTTATATTTAAAAAATATAAATTAGAGTTATTTTCTACAATCAATAAATAATATCGCAGTCTTAATTTGGAGTATTTTTTTGCTATATTTATTTTTCCAATAAGAATTAATTCTTTGGTTTTTCAAACTTACTTTTTCAAGTATGAAAAATTTGAAATTAAATTTATATTTTTTTAAAATTTTTTCGTAATCAGGTATTTTTTTAAAGTTCAAATTATTATTATATTTTTTTTTAAATTTTTTTGGATTAGCATCATAAATTTCTTTAAATGGGTTTGATTTATCAATATGATTTGAAAAATTTATCGTATGGAATTGTATATGTTTTTTTTTTGTAATTTTACTTAATTTAAAAAACAATTTATTTAAATTTTCAACATGTTCTAAGCAAGATGAAGAAACAACTATATCAAATGAATTTTGTTTTTTTATTTTGTCAATATTTTTTATTTGCTTATATTTAATAATATTATTACAATTTAAATTTGAAATCTAGAAATCCTTCTATTAAAAGTTTTTATTAGAAATTTTGATTTTGAGGGATCCAGTGGAACATATGGATCAATATTAATAAATTTTTTACAACTATTTTTAAGGAATATTGGGAACAAACCAAAAAAATTCCCACCGCCAAGTTCAATAATATTATCTTTTTTGTATTTAAATAATTCAATTTTAAATTTTTTTATTTTTTTTAAAAAAGATTTATATGAATTAATAGGATGCGTATTTTTTCTATAAAAAATAACACATAGTTTATAAAACAATGGAAACTTGAAAAGTTTATAAAGGATAATAAATACTGAGTATAGAAAATTTTTTTTATTAATTAGTTTAATTTTGTAGAGCATTGATGTAATAGAATATTATTTACTTTATTAAAATATTTTGTAAATAAATTTCGAAAATGAAAAAAAAATATATAGTAGTAACTGGTGGTGCAGGATTTGTTGGTTCAAATTTAATTGAATTGCTTTTAAAAAAAACAAAATTTACTATTATTAGTCTTGATAATTACTCTACAGGAAAAAAAAAGAATCATTTAAATAATAATTCTCAAGTTATTTATATTAAAGCTCACACAAAAGATATTTCTAATAAACTTAAAAAATATAAAAAAAATATTCATTCTTTGTTTCATTTTGGTGAATTTGCAAGAATCTATCAAAGTTTTATAAAAATGGACGAATGTATAAATTCAAATTCTATAGGCTCTCACGAAGTATTTAACTTTTGTTTCCTTAATAAAATTAAACTAATTTATTCTGCAACATCTGCAAGTGTAGGTAATAATGGACTTGATAAAAATTTATCACCATATGCATTTACAAAAGCAAAAAATCTAGAAATGTTAGAAAATTTTAAAAAATGGTTTAATTTTAAATATGAAATTATTTATTTTTATAATGTATATGGACCAAGACAGATTTCAACAGGTAGTATGGCAACTGTTATAGGTATTTTTGAGGAACAATATAAAAAAAATAAACCACTTACTGTGGTTAGACCAGGATCCCAATC
>CACJYE010000033.1 GCA_902597555.1 uncultured Pelagibacteraceae bacterium | reverse complement strand
TAACCTCTCAAATCAAAAAAGAATTAAAATTAATTGAAAAAAATGTTTCTAAAAAATTTGGAGACTTAAAAAATCCACTTTTGTTGTCTGTACGTTCTGGCGCAAGAGTATCAATGCCAGGAATGATGGATACTATTTTAAATCTGGGTCTGAATGATAAAACAGTTAAAGCTTTAGCAATTAAAACTTCAAATGGAAGATTTGCTAAGGACAGCTACAGAAGATTCATTCAAATGTATGGAAATGTTGTAATGGGAGTTGAAAGCTATCATTTTGAGGAATTAATTGAAAATTATAAACTAACTAAAGGTGTTTTGTTAGATACAGATTTAGATGAGAGTGATTGGGATGGATTAATTGAAGATTTTAAAAGAACAGTAAGAGAAAAGGCAAAAAAAGATTTTCCGCAAGATGTTTATGAACAATTGCTAGGAGCAATAAGTGCAGTATTTTTATCATGGGAAAGTAATAGAGCAAAAGTTTACAGAAAACTAAATCAAATCCCAGCTGAGTGGGGAACTGCAGTAAATGTTCAGTCAATGGTATTTGGAAATATGGGTAATGATTGTGCAACAGGAGTTGTGTTTACAAGAAATCCATCAGATGGATCAAATGAGATATATGGAGAGTATTTAATTAATGCACAAGGCGAAGATGTTGTGGCGGGCACAAGGACTCCCCAATATATTACAAAAAAAGCTAGACAAGAAGCTAAGGTAAAAGAATTATCAATGGAAGAATCCATGCCTAAAGTCTTTAAAGAACTTCAAAAAATTTTAAAAAAATTAGAGACGCATTACAAAGATATGCAAGACGTAGAGTTTACAGTCGAAAGTAATAAACTATGGATCCTTCAAACTAGATCGGGAAAAAGAACAGCAAAATCTGCAGTCAAAATTGCAGTTGATATGGTTAAAGAAAAATTAATTTCTAAAAAAGACGCTGTATTAAGAATTGATCCAAACTCTTTAGATTCACTTTTGCACCCTACTTTGGATGAAAAAAGCTCAATTAATGTAATAGCAAATGGATTGCCAGCATCACCAGGTGCAGCTAGTGGTAAAGTTGTATTTACATCAGAAGAGGCTGAAAGATTAACTGCAATGATGCAAGATACAATTTTGGTCAGAGTAGAGACCTCTCCAGAGGATATACAGGGTATGCATGCTGCTAAAGGAATTTTAACTGCAAGAGGAGGAATGACAAGTCATGCGGCTGTTGTTGCAAGAGGTATGGGCAGACCATGTGTTTCAGGATCGAGTGAAATTGATATAAACTATGAAAATAAATCTTTTAAAACTTCTTCAATGGAGATTGTAGAAGGTGACATAATCACTATTGATGGCTCATCCGGAAGAATTATTGCTGGAAGTGTTTCAACTGTAAAGCCAGAAATATCTGGTGATTTTTCTAAGTTAATGTCTTGGGCAGATAGCTTTAGGAAATTAAAAGTGAGAACAAATTCTGAGACTCCAAAAGATACCAAAACAGCAAAAGATTTTGGCGCAGAAGGAATTGGATTATGCAGAACAGAACATATGTTTTTTGATGAAGAAAGAATTTTATCAGTGAGAGAAATGATATTATCTAAAACAAAAGAAGACCGAGCAATAGCATTACAAAAACTGTTACCGCATCAAAGAAAAGATTTTATAGAAATTTTTAAGATCATGAGCGGATTACCAGTTACAGTTAGATTGTTGGACCCACCATTACATGAATTTTTACCACGGACAGAAAAGGAAACTACAGAGTTTGCTAGTATAGTTAATCTTCCAATTAAAGAGGTTGAGTCAAGAATTCAAGAGCTTCATGAGCAAAATCCTATGTTAGGTCATAGAGGATGTCGTCTAGGAATATCTTTTCCTGAAATTTATGAAATGCAATGTAAAGCAATATTTGAAGCTTTAGCTGAACTTAAAAAAGAAAAAATTAAATCTGCTTTACCAGAAATAATGATTCCATTGGTTTCTACTGAAGCAGAAATAAAAATTATGAAAGATTTAGTAATTAAAATTGCAAGTGAAGTTCAAAAAGAGAATAAATTAAAAATTAAGTTTATGGTTGGTACGATGATTGAACTCCCTAGAGCTGCAATCACAGCCAAAGATATTGCAAAACATGCTGAATTTTTTAGTTTTGGAACTAACGATTTAACCCAAACTACATTTGGAATAAGCAGAGATGATAGTGGAAAATTTTTAAATGATTATTTAGATAATAAAATTTTTTCAATTGACCCGTTTGTTTCTATTGATGATGGAGTTGGAGAATTAATAAAAATAGCAGTTGATAAAGGAAAAAGCCAAAATAAAAATATAAAACTTGGAATTTGTGGAGAACACGGAGGTGATCCTAATAGTATTTCATTTTGCTCAAAAGCAGGTTTGAATTATGTTTCTTGTTCACCTTATAGAGTTCCAGTAGCAAGATTGGCTGCCGCACAAGCTGAATTAAGAAATAAATAGAGACAAGCTTATGATAAGATAAAGATTTATTAAAGGTGATGACATCTCTAAATTTTGTCACCGAGCAACAGAATCTTTTTCAAATGCTTGGACTTTAATGATAAGAAAATTTGTGGTAGGCCTTATTAAAAAAGTTAAATAAGTCGGTATTATAATTATGAATTATTTTTGGAAACATTACTAAATTATTGAGAATAAAAAATAGATTGTGCTTAAAAATTGGATAGAAAAAAACGAAATTAGAACAGCTAAGTATTGGGAGGACCCTGAAAAAGAAAAAACAAAAGTGTTCAATATATTGGACAATGATCTTAAAAAATTAGAAGAAGATATTCATTTAAATAATATTTATAATCATTTACTGGAAATTTCTAATAATGAAAATATTTCTTTTAAAGACAAGACAATTATTTCTTTGGCTTCAGGCACTGGTTGGCTTGAGGGAAAATTTTTAAGAGATAAAAAGATAAACAAATTAACTCTTATTGATTTTTCTAAGCACCGTATTCACGAACTTGGTCCCAAAACTTTAAAATTATTTGGCTTTGAATTAGACAGAGCAGATTTTGTGTATGGAAATATTTTAGATTTAAAAATTAAAAATAATAGCCAAGATATTATTTTATTAAGTCAAGCATTTCATCATATTAATGAACCAATTAAACTTTTAAATGAAATTAAAAGAGTTTTGAAAGATGATGGAGTGGTAATAATATTAGGAGAGCACTATTACAGTTGGAAAATAAAATTAAATCGAATAATAAAACATTATATTAAATATTTTCTTAATTATAAAAAATATAGAAAGCTAAATAGTTTCTTTCCTGAATATAAAAGTCTTTTTCCACCATCTTATGAAAAAGGGGATATTCATTATTCAAAACTAGAATATCATCATTTATTTACCAGTATGATGTTTGATTATAACCATTATATCCACAATACAAAAACTATACAGGCATTTGTATTAAAGAAAATTTTTCCATAAAAAAGTAATAATTTTTCTAAATTTTATATTTGAGCAAAGGTAAAGTAATTTGTTTTTTATAAATTATCATCTTTTTTTGGTATATGTTATCTCTAATATTATTTTTAACTATAAATTTATTTGTTTTTTCATCAAAAAAGTAATTTAATTCAAATTTTTTTTTAAGGTAACCAGAGGAATTCAATATTTTATCAAAATTACTTTTAAAGGTAAAAAAACCTGATACGTATTTATATTTGACTTTATGTTCAATTTTTGGAAAAAAATCAATTACAATTAAATATTTATTAGTAACCCTTATTAATTCACCTAAACTTTGTAAATAATTGTTTCTATCTATCCAGCTTAAAACTGCCCAAGCACTAACTAAATCAAATTTATTATCCGGGAAAGGTAAATTGTGACAAAATGCTTTTTTAAAATTAATATTTTTATGTCTTCTTTTACAAAAATTAATTGTTTGCTGTGCAGTTTCGATTCCAACCTTTTTTATTTTTTTATTTTTTAAAAAGTTATTTAAAAAATCTCCATTTCCACAACCAACATCGAGCATATTTCTAATCTTTTTATTATAAAAAAAAGAAAAATGTTTTTGAGAAATTTGATCTCCACCCAACACATTTTTTTTAGCATATCTAAAACTTTGCTCTTTCCAACTAATTGTTTGATTTATTTTTTTTTTCATACTTTAGGGGGCGTTCTGTTGCCAGGTGCCCCGTACCCCGTTTGCTTAATTAACTAAGTTAATTAGGCAGCAAGTGCGTAACTTTCGTTAGCAATTATAAATTAGCCCGTTACGGTGGAACAATCCCGAACGAAAGAATAGCCTTTAGTCACCCGTCGAATCTAGTTCACCCCCATAAGTTGTAATGGTGGAGGTGGTGGGTACTGCCCCCACGTCCGCAATGGTTATTACGAAATTCGTTTATCGTCGTAGTTGGAAAACCAACATTATTAATATAAAAGTATTAACAACAGATTCAACAACAATCATGAAATTAACTAAAGAACAACAAGAAGAGATAAAAAATCAACAATCTCAAAGT
The DNA here is from genome assembly GCA_902597555.1 of uncultured Pelagibacteraceae bacterium. GTDB lineage: Bacteria > Pseudomonadota > Alphaproteobacteria > Pelagibacterales > Pelagibacteraceae > Pelagibacter. The sequence continues at coordinate 4,616 of CACJYE010000033.1, read as the reverse complement.
AATCAAACAAAAAGAGTTACTGCTACTGAGCTTGAAAAAATCCTATATGAAGCAATTCCTGCTTTAGACCATGGTTTTGTAAGAGTTGTTGATTATATGGGTGACGATACATCTATAGTTCAATCAGCTAGAGTATCATATGGAAAAGGAACCAAACAAGTTTCAACAGATAAAGGATTAATAAAATATTTGATGAGGCATTGGCACAGCACTCCATTTGAAATGTGTGAAATTAAATATCATGTTAAGCTTCCAATATTTATTGCAAGACAATGGATTAGACATAGAACAGCAAATGTAAATGAATATTCTGCAAGGTATTCAATTCTGGATAAGGAATTTTATTTGCCATCACAAGAAAATTTAGCCGCTCAATCAACTAGTAATAGACAAGGTAGAGGAGATGTCTTGGAAGGAAAGCAGGCAGAGGAAGTTTTAGAACTTTTAAAAAGCGATGCAGAGAGAACTTATGATAATTACGAGACTATGCTTAATGAAAGATTTGATGGATCGACTATTAATAAAAATAAAAAAGGTTTAGCAAGAGAGCTTGCAAGAATGAATTTAACATTAAATACCTATACTCAATGGTATTGGAAAACTGATTTATTAAATTTAATGAACTTTTTAAGATTAAGAGCTGATAGTCACGCTCAATATGAAATTAGAGTTTATGCTGACATAATGCTGGATACTGTAAAGAAATGGGTTCCTATTACTTATGATGCTTTTATGGATTATAGAGTTGGTGGCACAGAGGTTTCTGCAAAAGGAAAATTAATTATTCAAAAACTTATCAATAACGAAAATGTGGATGTTGAAAGTTCCGGATTATCTAAAAGGGAGTGGAATGAATTAATGACTGCTTTTGATCTTAAAGATAAGTTGATTTAATTTTTTCAGCAAAATTTAAATATATTTTAGAAATTTCATGCTCAGGGTTGGTTTCCACAATTGGCTTTCCTTCATCACCAGTTTTACCCACTTCAGGATTAATTGGAATTTCACCTAAAAATTCTTTTTTAAATTCCTCTGCAGTTTTCTTAACTCCACCTTCTCCAAAAATTTTATATTTTTTTCCATCATCTCCAATGAAAAAGCTCATGTTATCACCTAAACCCAAAATCTTAACTCCAAGTTTATCAAACATTTTAATTCCTCTTTTGACATCTAAAAGAGCTACTTCTTGAGGTGTACTTACAATTATTGCACCATCCATTTTTATTTCTTGAGAAAATGTAAGTTGAGTATCACCAGTTCCTGGAGGCATATCAACGATAATAAAATCTAAATCTTTCCAATTTACTTTCTGAGTAAAAGTTTTGATTGCACTTGTCACCATAGGACCACGCCATATCATTGGTGTTTGTTGATCAGCTAAAAAACCAATCGACATACACTGAATGTCATATTTTGTGATTGGATCTAATCTTTGACCATCACTTTTTGGTTTTTCGTTAATATCAAACATTTTAGGAATTGATGGACCATAAATATCTGCATCCAAAAGACCAACTTTGCATCCAACTTTTTTTAAAGCTAAAGCAAGATTCGTTGCAAATGTTGATTTTCCAACACCACCTTTTGCACTAGAGATAGCTATAGTAAATTTAGTTCCAAGGATTGGATTTTTAATGAACTTTTTAGGCTCTAGCTTACTTTTCATTGCGGCACTAAGTTCAGGTTTTTTATCAGTCACGAAAGTATCATTACTTGTTTTTTACAATAAAGACACTATATACTTTGGCATATGTCAGACGATTTTAAAGGTCAAAGTCCTTGGGGAGCACCTCCTGGTGGAGGTGGTAGTGGAAACGGATCAGGTAGAGGTCCAACACCACCAAATGTTGATGAATTAATTAGAGATCTTCAAGATAAAATTAAAAGATTTTTACCAGGTGGGAAAACTTCAGGAGGAAAATCAATAAGTCTAATTTTATTAGTTTTAGTTTTTGTATGGTTAGCCAGTGGTCTTTATAGAGTACTGCCAGATGAACAAGGGGTGGTATTAAGATTTGGTAAATTTGTAAAAACTACTCAACCTGGTTTAAATTATCATATACCTTTTCCAGTTGAAACTGTGCAAACTCCAAAAGTCACTAAAGTTAATCGAATGGATATTGGTTTTAGATCAGAGAGAGACAGTGGTTTCTCCACAGGTGGTGGGGTTGCTGATGTACCACAAGAAAGCTTGATGTTAACTGGAGATGAAAATATTGTTAATATAGACTTTTCAGTATTTTGGGTAATAAAAGATGCAGGTAATTTTTTATTTAAAATTCAAGATCCAGAAGGAACTGTTAAAGCAGCTGCTGAAACTGCAATGAGAGAGGTGATAGCAAAAAGTGATATTCAACCAATATTAACAGAAGGTAGATCTAAAATTGAGCTCGAAACCCAAGAAATTATTCAAACTATTTTAGATGATTATGAAAGTGGAATTCAAATTACACAAGTTCAAACTCAAAAAGCCGACCCACCTGATCAAGTAATTGATGCATTTAGAGATGTACAGGCTGCAAGAGCGGATATGGAAAGATCTAAAAACGAAGCCGAGGCTTATGCCAATGATGTTATTCCAAGGGCACGAGGGGAAGCACAAAAAATCTTACAAGCTGCAGAAGCTTACAAAAAAGAAGTTGTTGCAAAAGCAGAGGGTGAAGCAAGTAGATTTATAGCAATTTACAATGAGTATAAAAATGCGAAAGCAGTCACTCAAGAAAGAATGTATTTAGAGACGATGGAGAAAGTATTAGCTGATATAGATAAAGTAATTATAGAAAAAAATGCAGGTTCAGGAGTAGTTCCTTACTTACCTTTGCCTGAATTAAAAAAGAAAGCGATCAATTAAAATGAAAGCTGGAAAAGTATTAGCAGGAATATTAGTTGCAATTGGTATAGTAGCCTTTTTATCTGTAATTATTGTAAAAGAAGTTAATCAAGCAATTATTCTTCAATTTGGTGATCCAAAAAGAATTATAATGAAACCAGGATTAAACTTTAAAATTCCATTCATTCAAAACGTTGTTTATTTAGATAAAAGAATTTTAAATTTAGATGCTCCACCTGAGGAGGTTATTGCATCAGATCAGAAAAGGTTAATTGTTGATGCATTTGCAAGATTTCAAATTGTTGATCCATTGAAGTTTTATATTTCAGTTGGAAATGAAAGAGTTGCAAGATCGAGATTATCCACGATAATAAATTCAAGAATTAGAAATGTATTAGGTCAAGAAGAATTACAAACGTTGTTATCTAAAGATAGATCTAAACAAATGGCTTTAATTAAAGAAGGTGTAAATAATGAGGCCCAAAACTTTGGAATAAATATTGTTGATGTCAGAATTAAGAGAGCCGATCTTCCCCAAGCTAACAGTGATGCAATTTATAGAAGAATGCAAACTGAAAGGGAGAGGGAAGCAAAAGAATTTAGAGCAAAAGGAGCAGAGATGGCTGTCACTATTACATCAACTGCTGACAAAGAAGTTACAGTTATCTTAGCAGACGCTCAGAAACAATCTGAGATTATGAAAGGGGAAGGTGACGGTTTAAGAAACAAAATCTTTGCTGATGCCTTTGGCCAAGATCCTGAGTTTTTCGCCTTCTATAGAGCAATGCAGGCATATGAAAAAGCTCTTATTGGCGGTGAAACCTCTTTAATTTTATCACCTGATAGTGAATTTTTTAAATTTTTTGGAAATATAAAACCCGAAATCCAGCAATAATTCTTAAATGCGCGAGCTAGTTATAGCTTTTGGTCTTTTCTTATTTATTGAGGGAATTTTATACGCCTTATTTCCAGCAAAAATGAAAAGTATGTTGAAAAAATTAGAACTTGTTAAAGATAGTCAGCTTAGATCAGGAGGACTTATTTTTGCTGTGATAGGTTTTATAATTATTTATTACATTAAGAGCTAATATGAATAAGATTAAACTTGTATTCTTAACCCTTGTTATATCATTTAGCTTTTCGTTAAATGTAAACTCCAAACCAGTTCCTGCTTCTTTTGCAGATCTCGCAGAAAAATTAATGCCATCTGTAGTTAATATTTCCACCACAACGACAGTTGTAACCAATACTAATCCTTTTCCTTTTCAATTTCCTCCAGGATCTCCTTTTGAGGATATGTTTAAAGAATTTGGAACACCTCAGGAAAGACAATCAGCTGCTTTAGGTTCTGGGTTTATAATAGACGATAAAGGTATTGTAGTTACCAATAATCACGTTATCCAAGATGCTGATGACATTATTGTTAGGGTAAACGGTGACCAAGAATTTAAAGCTAAGGTTCTAGGTGCTGATCCATTAATGGATATTGCTGTTTTACAATTAGAAACAGATGAAAAGTTTATCCCGGTTGCATTTGGCGACTCTGATAAAGCAAGAATTGGGGATTGGGTTTTGGCAATCGGAAATCCATTTGGTTTAGGTGGAACTGTTACTGCTGGAATAATATCAGCAAGAAATAGATCAATTGGTTTATCAAGATATGAAGATTTTATTCAGACGGATGCCTCTATCAACTCTGGAAATTCAGGTGGTCCATTATTTGATATGGAGGGAAATGTAATTGGAATTAATACAGCAATTCTTGGACGTAATGGTTCTATTGGAA
>CACJYE010000032.1 GCA_902597555.1 uncultured Pelagibacteraceae bacterium | reverse complement strand
CTAATACCTCAATGACCTCAACATCTTTAAAATCTCCAATATTGGGTACTTTAATCTCAGTTTCTGACATTTATAATTTTGTTGGCATTGGCTTGTTACTATCAATATTATACTTCTTAATTGCATCTTTTGCATATTTAGAAGTTATAAGCTGTTCTTTTGCCAAAATACTTAAACCGTAAGCAACCAGGTGTTCTTTATCAACCTCAAAAAATTTTCTTAAATTTTTTCTTGTATCACTTCTTCCAAAACCATCTGCTCCTAATGAATAAAAGCTTTTATTGGTATAAGGTCTAATTTGATCTGAATTCATTCTCATATAATCAGATGCAGCCATTATTGGACCCTCGGTTTTACCTAAACATTTCTCAACATAAGATTTTTTAGGTTCTTTATCAGGGTTTAAAAGATTGTATCTTTCTACCTCCATTCCATCTTTTCTTAATTCATTAAAACTTGTTACACTCCAAACCTCACTATCAATTTGATAATCATTTTGTAAAACCTCTGCAGCTGACATCATTTCTCTCAATATTGTTCCTGAACCTAAAAGTTGAATTTTGGTCTTTTTATATTTGTTAAATTCTTTTATTTTATACATACCTTTTAAAATACCTTCTTCACAATTTTTATCTTTTGGCATTTCAGGATGAGAATAATTTTCATTCATTGTTGTAATATAATAAAAAACATTTTCATTTTTCTCATGCATTCTTCTTAAACCTTCTCTAAAAATGACAGCTAATTCATAATGAAATGTAGGATCATAAGTAACACAATTTGGAATAGTCGATGCAATTAAATGACTATGTCCATCCTGGTGTTGTAAACCTTCTCCAGCTAGTGTTGTTCTTCCGGCTGTTGCACCAACCAAAAATCCTCTGGCCTGACTGTCTCCAGCTGCCCAAGCTAAATCTCCTACCCTTTGAAATCCAAACATTGAATAAAAAATATAAATAGGGATCATTTCGATATCATGATTAGTATATGCAGTAGCAGCAGCAATCCATGAGGACATGGCTCCAGCTTCATTGATACCTTCCTCTAAAACTTGACCACTTTTATCCTCTCTGTAAGAACTTAATTGAGCTGCATCCTCAGGTTCATATTTTTGTCCCTCATGTGCGTAAATTCCTATTTTTTGAAAAAAACCTTCCATACCAAATGTTCTTGCCTCGTCAGGAATAATAGGAACAAGTCTAGGAGATATGTTTTTATCCCTCAATAAATTTGTTAACATTCTTACTAAGGCCATAGTGGAAGACATTTCTTTTTCACCAGTCGATACTTTCATGAAATCAAAAATATCTTTTGAAGGTGCTTTGATTGGTTTAGCAAAAGTTGAACGTTCAGGTAAATATCCACCTAATTTAATTCTTCTTTCTTTAATATATTTAATTTCTGGAGATTTCTCATCTGGTCTAAAATATTCAATATTTCTTACTTGTTCATCTGTTAAAGGAACATCAAATCGATCTCTATAATACATTAAATCGTCAACATCTAATTTTTTAGTTTGGTGGGTAGTATTCACACTTTCACCAGACTTTCCCATACCATACCCTTTAATCGTTTTTGCAATAATTACTGTTGGAGTTCCTTGATGTTTGGTTGCTTTATCATAAGCAGCGAAAACTTTATGAGGATCGTGTCCACCTCTATTAAGTCTCCAAATATCTGTATCTGACATGCTTGATACTAATTGAAGTGTTTCTGGATATTTTCCAAAAAATTTTTCTCTAACGTAAGCACCATCTCTTGCTTTCATTGCTTGATATTCACCATCAACTGTCTCATTCATAGCTTTCACTAAATGACCAGTTTTATCATTAGCTATCAATGGATCCCAATATGATCCCCAAATAACTTTTAAAACATTCCAGCCAGATCCTCTGAAGCTTCCCTCAAGCTCTTGAATAATTTTTCCGTTCCCCCTAACTGGACCATCTAATCTTTGGAGATTACAATTAATTACAAATATTAAATTATCTAAATTTTCTCTTGCAGCTAATCCAATAGCTCCCATTGACTCTGGTTCATCCATCTCTCCGTCACCTAAAAAGGCCCACACTTTTCTTCCTTCATCTTTAATTAAACCTCTGTTGATTAAATATTTCATGTATCTAGCTTGATAAATAGCAAGCATAGGTCCTAGACCCATTGATACTGTAGGGAACTGCCAAAAATTTGGCATTAACCATGGATGAGGATATGAGGATAGACCGCCAGGTTTTACTTCCTGTCTGAAACTATCTAATTGTTTTTCATTTAATCTTCCTTCTAAGAAAGCTCTTGCATACATTCCTGGTGCGCTATGACCTTGAAAATAAATTAAATCTCCACCAAATTTATTATTTTTTGCTCTCCAAAAATGATTCATCCCAACATCATATAATGTTGCAGCAGATGCAAATGTACCAATGTGTCCACCAAGTTCAGGATATTTTTTATTTGCCCTTACCACCATCGCAGCTGCATTCCATCTAATTAACGATCTAATTCTCCTTTCAATATTTTGATCACCACTAGACTTTACTTCAGCCTCAGGAGGAATTGTATTAATGTATGGTGTATTTTGAGTATAGGGAATATTTGCTCCTTCACGATAAGCTTTATTAATTAATTCTTTTATTAAAAAATGGGCTCTTTGATTTCCATCTTTAGAAATTACCGCAGATAAAGACTCCAACCAATCTTGAGTTTCAAGTGGATCGATATCAGAACCATTAACAACTTCTATTGTAGATTGTTTTTTCTCTACTACTGGTTCACTAATAATTTTTTTTTCCTCTTTTTTTTCAGCTATTGCTTCTTCAGCTTGTTTAATTATGTTTTCAGTATCTTTTGGAAGAATAATTTCTGATGATGATTTTGATGATGATGTAAGATTGAGCAATAAATCTCCCTTAGAAACTTTATCACCAACTTTAACTGCTACATTATCTACTTTTCCATCAACAGTAGAAGGAATTTCAACACTTGATTTATCACTTTCAATTGTAACTATTGGATCATTTTCTTTAATTTGATCACCAGGTTTTACAAGTATCTCTATAACCTCAACATTTTCAAAGTCACCAATGTCAGGAACAAGTAATTTTTCGCTCATTATTTAAAACGTTTTATATACCCAAAAAAATATTATTGAATTCTATTTTATCACATTAATAAGGTTTTTTTCGTTAATCTTGTATTTTTATTGTACAAAAAATAAAAAAATAAATGAAATTTAAGCTTTTTAGCTTCTTTCAATACACATAGCTATTCCCATGCCGCCACCTATGCAGAGTGCCGCACAACCTTTTCTTTTATCTTGCTTAATCATTTCATGAATAAGTGTAACCAAAATTCTCGATCCAGAGGCTCCTATAGGATGACCTAGAGCAATTGCACCTCCATTGACATTAACTTTTTGCTCGGGCAATTTTAGTTCTTTAATTACTGCAATACTTTGTGCTGCAAATGCCTCGTTTATTTCAAATAAATCTACCTCATCAACTTTCCATTTAGCTTTAGATAAAGCCTCTTGAATTGAAGGTATTGGTCCAAGTCCCATTAATGAGGGCTCAACCCCACAAGTAGCCCACGATACAATTTTACCTAATGACTCTAACGATTTTTTTTCTGCTTGCTCTCTAGACATTAAGACTAAAGCAGCTGCACCATCATTTATTCCTGAAGAATTGCCAGGTGTTACAGTTCCATTTTCTTTAAAAACTGTTTTTAATTTTTTTAAATCATCAATACTTAAATTATTTCTAGGGTGTTCATCTTTTTCAAAAACAAATTTTTTATCACCATTTTCAATTTGTAATTTTATTAGCTCATCTTTAAATTTATTTTCACTGTAAGCTTTTTCTGTTTTTTTTTGAGAATTAAGGGAAAAATTGTCTTGTTCATCTCTTGAAATTTTATATTTTTCTGCAACATTTTCAGCGGTAACACCCATGTGATAATCATTAAATGAGTCTAAAAGACCGTCATTTATCATTGTATCTACCAATTTTTTTTCAGAAAATTTTTTATCTTCTCTATAAAAAATTGCATGAGTTGCTCTAGACATGCTTTCTTGACCACCTGCAATGACAATTTTATTTTCTCCTAAACTAATTGATTGATATCCTGAAACAACAGATCTTAATCCAGATCCACAAACTTGATTAACAATATGAGCAGGTTTTGAAACTGGTACTCCAGCACCAATTGAAGCTTGCCTAGCAGGATTTTGACCAAGCCCAGAGGTTAAAACATGCCCCATAATCACTTCATCAATCTCCTCTATATCTAATTTTGATTTATAAATTACTTCTTTAATTGCTATTGATCCTAATTTTGATGCGCTAAGATTTTTTAATGAACCTTTATATCTTCCAATCGGGGTTCTTAGTGCTGAAGTAATAACAACATCGTTAGAGTTTTTGCTCATAAAGTAATTAACATAATATTTTATAAGTTAAATTACATCAAAAACTTTGATATATGGAATATATTATTAAATTGGACCGCTGGCCAAATTGGATAAGGCGCTCGGCTACGAACCGGGAGATTCCAGATTCGAGTTCTGGGCGGTCCACCAAAAAGGAAATAAAAATGTTTGATTGGCTTTTAAAAGCATCTTTACAAAAATCTATAATTTATTTTTTTATAATTATTTTAATTATTTTATTAATCTTAACTTTTGTATTATAAAAAATAATGAGCAATAAATTTGAGCAAATAAGTATTAAACCTGGATTTATGAAACACAATGGAGGTGTTTTTTTTAGGTCTATTTCAGAGACGGAATACGAATTTAAATCTACAATTAATGAAAACCATTTAAATGCTGCAGGAATAACTCACGGAGGCTATTTATCTGCATTAATAGATGCAGGAGCAGGAACAGCTGCACATAGAGCTTCAGGAAATGCTCCATGTGTAACTATTTCTTTAGATATAAAATTTATAGGTGCTTCAAAAGTTGGAGATGAAATTATTGGATATACAAAAATTTTAAAAAAAACAAATACTCTTGTTTTTTTATTTTGCGAGCTAAAATGTAATGATAAAATAATTACTTCTGCATCCGGAGTATGGAAAATTATTAAAATTAAGCCTTCTAATTTAGGACCTGGAGGATAAACAATCTATTTTTTTAGTTGTAAAAATAGTACTGGAGATATCAAAAATAATCCTAAAATAGAACTCTCAATTCCTGGGGCAATAAAAAATAAAGAATTCACACCCAAATACCAACGTTGATAAATTGGTACATTTTTTAAAAAATAACCTGAAAAACTTATACCTATTAATCCTATTCCTATCATTGCAGAGATTAAAGTTTGGAAAAAAATGTATATATCAAAACCTTGGGCTACTAATAATAAAGATGGTGAATAAACAAAAACAAATGGAACTAATGCTTTAGCAATTCCTAATCTAAAAGCTGTGTTTCCTGTTTTAAAAGGGTTAGAACCTGCTATTCCTGCGGCAGCATAAGCAGCTAGTGCTACTGGGGGAGTAATGTCTGCTAAAACACCATAATAAAAAACAAAGAAATGAGAAACAATCGGTTCAATATTTAGTTGCGTTAATGCTGGCGCGGCGACTGCTACTAAAATTATATAAGTTGCAGTAGTTGGAACACCAGTGCCCATAAAAATACAAGAAAATGCGATTAATAATAATGAAAAAAAAAGTGTCAAATCCTCAATCGTAAATAAATCAAAGGGAATAAAATTAAGAAAAAAACTTCCTATGTCACCTGCTGTTTGAATTACAACAAATCCTAATCTGAACCCAACGCCAGTTAATGTTACAACACCAACAATAATTCCGATTGCTGCAGCCGCAGCTCCAACAGCTAATGTATTTCTTGCTCCTTGAGATAAACACTGAATAAGATCTTTTATAGTAAGCCTATTTGTTTTTTTTATAAAACCAATTAGTACGCATGCTATAATTGAAATTACTGCAGCATAGTCAGGTGTTCGACCAATTAAAATTAAATAAACCAAAAGTATCAATGGTGCTAAAGATAACCAGTTATCTTTAACGACTGATAAAAATTTTGGCACCTCTTCATTTGTTAGCCCTCTAAGACCTAATTTTTTAGCTTCAAGGTGGACCATTATAAATATCCCAAAATAATGAAGTAGAGCAGGAATAAGAGCAGCTGCTAAAATATCTCTTAATGGAACCTCTAAATATTCTACCATTATAAATGCTGCAGCTCCAAGTATTGGAGGTGTAATTTGGCCACCTGTAGAAGCTGTGGCCTCTACAGCTCCAGAAAAATGTGGAGGATAGCCAACTTTTTTCATTGCTGGGATAGTTAAAGACCCGGTGGTAACAGTGTTAGCAATAGAGGATCCAGAAATAGTTCCTAAAAAAGCCGATGAAAAAATTGCAACTTTTGCAGGTCCTCCAGAGTATTTTCCAGCTATAACCATTGCTAAATCAATAAAAAGCTGACCCAATCCTATTCTTGTTGCAAGCACACCAAATAATATAAATAAAAAAACATATTGAGCCATAACCCCAACAGCAATTCCATATATTCCTTGATTAGTTATATAAATATGATTAACAAAACCGATCCAACTTGTGCCTCCATGTTTTAAAGCGCCGGGAAAATATGGTCCAAAAATAGCAAATAAAATAAAAAGAACACAAATAAATGGTAGTGTAAAACCAATTGATCTTCTTGCTGCTTCTAGTGTTAATACAATCAAAAAAGATCCCATTATAACTTCTATATTTTCTGGGTTACCAACTCTTGATGCTAAAACTTCAGGAGGCAGCAATGGTAAATAAAGAGCTGAAACAACAACTAAAATTGACAAGATTATATCAATATAAGGTATTTTAAAATTTTTATGATTATCATCAATTTTTTTCCAACTGTAAAAAATAAAAACTAAACCTACAACAAATGATATATGTATTCCTCTGTGCAAAATTTCTCTAATTGTTCCAAAGCCAGAAGCATAAAAATGATATATAGACATTAATGCTAAAACTGAAAAAGCAAAAGATTTTAAAAAAAATTTAAGTTCCCTCTCATTAGTTTTAACCTCATATTTTTTTTGTAAATCAGAAATTTTTTTTTGTGAAATATCAAATTTAGACATAAAAAATGCCCTAGATCAAAAAGTGATCTAGGGCAATATATTTTGATTTATTATTTTAAAAGTCCTGCTTCTTTATAGAACTTTTCTGCACCAGGATGTAACGGTACACCCACTCCTGACAAAGCTGTATCAGGTGTAATTGTTTTTCCTTTTGCATGACCTACGTCCATTAGCTTTCTAGACTCCTTATTCCACAAAGCTTTTGTTATTTTATATATTAAATCAGTATCTTCTTTTGCTGATGTAAACCATTGAGCACCAACAGCTACAGTATTAACTGCATCAACACCTTCGTAAGTTCCTGATGGTATTGGACTTTCAGAAAAGAAACCATATTTTGAAGTTAAGGCTTTTGCTCCAGAGCCATCAATAGGCACTAATTTAATATCAACCGCAGATGCAAGCTCAACTATTGCACCAGTTGGGTAACCAGCTACCACAAAAATAGCATCAACTTTACCATTTCTTAAAGCGTCAGTTGCTGCTTTTCCTTTTAAAGCTTCTGCTTTAACATCATTAGTACTTAATCCATTTGACTCTAAAATTAATTTAGCATCTACATATGTTCCAGAACCTGGCTCATCTAAAGATACTCTTTTTCCTTTTAAATCTTTTACTGAATTAATATTACTTTTTTTTAAAGCTACTAAATGGATATGTTCCTGAAATAAAGCTGCAATGGTTCGTAAATCTTTTGCAGGTTCCTTACCTTCCATTGTTCCTGTTCCAGTGTAAGCCCAATAAGCAACATCTGATTGTGCAAACCCAGAATTTCTTAAACCTGATATAATAGCGTTTACATTATCAACTGAACCTCTAGAGGAAACGGCTGACGCAATTAAACCATCAACTCCACAGCTTCCTCCTTTTCCACATTCCCTTGATCCAGGAGGTTTTGAAATTGCATTAGCTATCATTCCACCTACAGGATAATAAGTGTAAGCAGTTCCTCCAGTCCCTATAGTAAAAAAAGTTAATTCATTTGAAATAGCTTTTCCAATAAATGAACTTGTTATAACTAATAGAACTGCAAGAGATTTAAATAAATTTTTTATCATTTTGTCCTCTCAAATAGTTAGATTAAACTTTAATTAAATATTAATCTTATGATACTCTCCCATAAATTAAAAAGAAAATGAGAACTTTTTATCCTCCGATTCGGTCATGTTTTAGTCTATATTTGTTCTTTAGCTGTAACAATATCTGGTAGGTAAAAAAAAAAGAAACACAAAAGATTGAAATGACTAAAAATAAAATTACAGCTGTTCTTGGTCCAACTAATACAGGTAAGACCCATCTTGCGATTGAAACAATGCTTTCTTTTGAAAGTGGTATGATTGGATTTCCTCTTAGATTACTAGCGAGAGAAGTATATGACAAAATAATTAAGAAAATAAGTTTAGATAAAGTTGCACTAATAACTGGAGAAGAGAAAATAATTCCATCTAACGCTAAATATTTTTTATGTACAGTAGAGTCTATGCCAATAGACAAACATCTAGATTTTGTTGGTATAGATGAAATACAAATGTGCTCTGATCATGAAAGAGGTCATATTTTTACCGATAGACTTTTAAATATGAGAGGAGAAAAACTTACAATGTTAATGGGTTCAAGTACCATTAAAAAAATCATCTCAAAATTAGATTGTGATATTGAATTTATAAATCGAGAAAGACTATCTAAACTTACCTACGCTGGTTATAAAAAAATATCAAGAATTGACAGAAAAACAGCAATTATTGCATTTTCAGCAGAGCAAGTTTATGCCATTGCTGAATTAATAAGAAGACAAAAAGGTGGTGCTGCTATTGTAATGGGATCACTAAGCCCTAAAACAAGAAATGCTCAAGTCGAACTATATCAATCTGGGGATGTTGATTTCTTAGTTGCAACAGATGCGATCGGAATGGGAATAAATATGGATTTAGATTATGTTTATTTTTCAAATATTAAGAAATTTGATGGAAAAAAATTAAGAAGATTAAATCTTTCTGAAATAGGTCAAATAGCAGGAAGAGCTGGTAGGT
>CACJYE010000031.1 GCA_902597555.1 uncultured Pelagibacteraceae bacterium | reverse complement strand
GAGGACCCGTTGTAGTTTCAATACCTGTTTTCGGATGATACTCAGGATGTCCAGCACAAATAGAATTAAGCTGCCTAAATTTTTTGATATCATTTATTGATATGCTTTTATATCCCGTTAGGTAAAGCAAAGAATATAAAAGCATAGAACCATGACCAGCAGACAAAACAAATCTATCTCTATTTAACCAATCTGGATTCTTTGGATTAAATCTTAAAAAATTTTTGAACAACACTGTTGCAACATCTGCCATACCCATTGGCATTCCTGGGTGACCAGAATTTGCTTTTTGAACGGCATCAATTGATAAAAATCTGATGCAATTAGCTAAATCATTGTGTAGTTTGCTCAAAATTATCCTGACTAGACTAAGAAGAATCTATTTAATAATATAAACATATATATATGAATTCTAAAAACGAAAAAGAAAAAAAATTAAATATTGCATTAGAGGAATTAAAAAATTTAGATCTAACAAATCCTGAATTACAAAAAAATATCGAAAATTTAAGCACAAAACAAAATCAATTAGAAATTGAAAAAACACAGATTGAGGAAAAATATAAAACGTTACTCGAGGAACATGAAAATTTATCAAAAAAGCTTGAGGATTTAAAAAATAAAGAAAAGTTGGAAGAAAGAAAACAAATTGAATTTTCTGAAAAAATTGACGAACTTAATCAAGAAACTGACACACTATTGGATGAAATAGATAAATGGCAAATGTAAGTATAAAATTTAACAATAAAGAGTTTTTGCTCGCTTGCGAAGATGGACAGGAGGAGCACTTAGAAGAATTGTTAATTCAGATTAACAATAAGTTTAATAATTTAAAAAATGATTTGGGAAATCTAGGTGAAAATAAATTATTATTAATTACAGCTGTAAAAATAATGGATGAATATTACGAAACTAAGAAAAAAGTAGATCAAAAAAAAGAAGAATTAAATGATCTATCAAAAAAATTTAAAGAACTAAAATCTCTAATTTACGATTATAGGGATACAAAAGAATCTGAAATTGAAAAACTAAATCTTGATCATGAAAATTTAAAACAAGAAATTGACGATAATCAAAAAAAATACGAAAATTTAATTGATGAAGCTGCTGATCAAATATCAAATTTTGTAAAAAAAGCAAAATTAGAAAACATTTCAAAGTAGGTCTGTGAGTAAATCTAAGCTAAGAAGTAAAATTTTAAATCTTAGAAAAAAAAATTCGAATAAAAAACTTAGCCTCAATCCTGACAGAATTTATCGATTTTTAAAAAAAAATAAAATTAATTTCAAAAATGTAGGAGGGTATTACCCTTGTAATCATGAGATTGATGATTTGGATATGCTTTATTTTTTAAGAAATAAAAAGGCAAATATTTCCTTACCAATAATTAGAGAAAATAACCAAATGGATTTTTTTGAATGGATAAATAAAGATCCTTTAAAAATTAATAAGTATGGAATTGCTGAGCCAACTTTAGGAAAGAAAATTTACCCAGATATAATATTTGTTCCTTTAGTAGCTTATGATGATGATTTGAATAGATTAGGCTATGGTGGAGGATTTTATGATCGTTATTTAGAAAAAGTATCTAAAATTAAAAAAATATTTAAAATTGGATTAGGATTTTCATACCAGGAGATAAAAAAAATACCTATCAACAAGCATGATAAGAAACTTGATTTAATAATAACCGAGAAAAAAATTATACAATGAGAATTTTATTTTTAGGAGATGTTGTTGGAATTTCAGGATGTTCTAAATTAACAAGTAATTTATTAAATGAAATTGATAAAAACAAAATCGATTTTGTAATAGTAAACGGCGAAAATGCAGCAGCTCAAGGTGTAGGGCTAACTAAAGAAATATGCAAGGATTTTTTTAATTGTGGAGTTGATGTTATCACAACTGGCAATCATGTTTGGGATCAAAAAGAAATTATGGAATTTATTGATAAAGAGGAAAGATTATTAAGACCTAAAAATTTATTTGAACCTGCACCTGGAAAAGGATTTCAGATTTACAAAACAAAGAATGATATAAAAATTGGAGTTCTTAATTTGATGGGCAATGTTTTTATGAAAAAGTGTGAAGATGTTTTTGAAGCTTCTCAAAAATTTTTAAAAGAAAATGAAATGAAAAAGGATTTTGATTTACTTGTAGTTGATTTCCATGGTGAAATTACTAGCGAAAAAAATGCTATAGGACATCTATTTGATGGAAAGGCAACTCTCGTGGTTGGAACCCATACTCATATTCCAACAAATGATGCCAGAATACTTAATAATGGCACCGGATATCAAACAGATGCAGGTATGTGTGGGGATTATGATTCAGTGATTGGAATGAATAAAGAAAATTCCTTGAATAGATTTTTAAAAAAGAATTCAGTGAAACACTTTCCCGCTAATGGAGATGCTACTTTGTGTGGTGTTATAGTAGATTGTGATATAAAAACAGGTTTAGCAATAGACATCAAAAGCTATTTATACGGAGATCAACTAAAAAATATTTAAAAATCATGGCAGGACATTCGCATTGGGCAGGAATAAAACATAAAAAAGGTAAGGCTGATAAGCAAAGATCAAAAATATTTTCAAAATTATCTAAAGAGATTACTGTTGCGGCAAAACTTGGTGACAAAGATCCAGCAATGAACCCTAGACTAAGATCTGCAGTACAGGCTGCTAGATCTGCAAATATGCCCAAAGATAATATTGAAAGAGCAATAGATAAATCTTCTGCAGCTACAGGAGCAAATTTTGAAAATTTAAGATACGAGGGGTTTGGACCAGAAAAGATTGCTGTTATAGTTGAAACTTTAACAGACAACAAAAATAGGACCGCATCAAATATTAGAACTATTTTTCAAAAAAGTGGTGGGAGCTTAGGAACCCAAGGTTCAGCATCTCACAATTTTCAACAATTGGGTATAATCAAAATTGATAAAAAAGAGATATCTGACGAAAAAATTTTAGATTTAGCGATTGAGTCAGGAGCTGATGAATGTTTTTCTTATGAGGAGCATCATGAAATCCAGTGTCAAATGAGCGAAATATATAATGTAAAAAAAAATCTTGAGAAAATTATTGTGAATTTTATTTCTACAGAAATTGAATGGGTCCCATTAAATAGTGTTGAGGTAAATAATGAAAATAAAGACAATGTTGTAGATTTTTTAGAAACTCTCGAGGAAGATGACGATGTTCAGAATGTCTATTCAAACGTTAATTTAGGTAATATTTAATGATGATTATTGGAATTGATCCAGGCATCTCAGGTTCAATCTGTTTTTTTCAGGACGGTATTATAAAAGACGTAATTGAAATGCCAACCATGACAGATGGCAAGAAGAATAAGCGACAAGTAAATGGTGCTCAAATATTTAATGAGATTAGTGAAAGGATAAACAAATTTGACAAAAAAAATATAAAGGTTGCAATTGAACAAGTTTCTGCAATGCCTGGCCAAGGAGTTACTAGTATGTTTAATTTTGGTCAATCTTTTGGTATTTTAAAGGGAATATGCAGCGCAATGCATTTACCTGTTTATTATGTTAGGCCTGCTAAGTGGAAAAAATATTTTAACCTTATTAATTCAGAAAAAGATGCAAGCAGAACAAGAGCTATTGAAATTTTTCCATATTTTTCATCACAATTGTCAAAAAAGAAAGATAATAACAAGGCAGATGCTATTCTAATAGCTAGTTTTTTCTACGAAACTTATCAAAAAGAGGAATAATCAATTTAAATTAATAGACAAATTCATGACACAATTACGTGTGATGAGTAAGCATGGAAGCAGATATAGCAGCAAAAGCAGTTGAATTAGGAACAAATACTGATTTTTCATTATTCAGTTTATTTTTTAGAGCAGACATAATTGTAAAGTCTGTAATGATTATATTAATATTGTGCTCAATATATTCTTGGGCAGTAATTATTGAAAAGCTTCGTTTATTTAAAAAAATAACTAAATCTTCAGAGGAATTTGAAGAAAAATTCTGGAATTCTAAATCTGCTGAAACTTTTTATAATAGTTTACCCAGTAAACTTGAGGATCCAATGTCACTTGTGTTTCAAGATGCAATGGAAGGATTACTTAAAAAAAAATCGAGAACTAACATTAGTGAAAGAATGAGCGCGTCTCTCGAGTCAGGAATAGAAAAACAAATGACAAAAATTGAAAAAGGTTTTACTTTTTTGGCAACAGTAGGTTCAACAGCACCATTTATTGGATTGTTTGGAACTGTTTGGGGAATTATGAATTCTTTTCAATCTATAGCTATCTCAAGAAATACAAGTCTTGCGATAGTTGCACCAGGAATAGCAGAAGCTCTATTTGCAACTGCACTTGGTCTATTAGCTGCAATTCCAGCTGTAGTTGCCTACAACAAATTTAATAATGACGCTAAAAAATATTCTGAAAAATTAGAAAACTTCTCTAAAAGATTTTTAACAATCATTTAACAAATGGCTTTCAAATTTAATCGCTCATCAAAAGAACCTATGAGTGAAATAAATGTTACACCATTCGTTGATGTTATGTTGGTATTATTAATTATATTTATGGTAACAGCACCATTGTTAACGGTGGGCGTTCAAGTTGATTTACCAGAAAGTTCGGCAGACTCTTTACCTGAAGAAACAGAACCTTTAACACTGTCAATTAACGCAAAAGGTGAAATTTTTATTCAAGAAGCAAAAGTTGAATATGATAATATTATTGCAAAAGTGTTAGCAGTTTCAAAAAATAGAACAGATACCAGAATTTATGTTAGGGGCGACAAAACCATAAACTATGGAAGAGTTTTAGAAATTATGGGATTACTATCTGGATCTGGTTTTACAAAAGTAGCATTGATTTCAGAACCTTACAAACAAAGGTAATTAAAGTGAATAGAAGTTTAATTATTTCTTCTGTTTTACATGCGGTACTTATTTTTGTTACAGCTATGAGTTTACCTTTCTTAGTAAAGAAACCACTTGATATTCCTCCAATTGTATCAGTTGAGTTAATTCAAATTGCAGAAAAAACT
The DNA here is from genome assembly GCA_902597555.1 of uncultured Pelagibacteraceae bacterium. Taxonomy (GTDB): domain Bacteria; phylum Pseudomonadota; class Alphaproteobacteria; order Pelagibacterales; family Pelagibacteraceae; genus Pelagibacter. The sequence continues at coordinate 4,166 of CACJYE010000031.1, read as the reverse complement.
AATATTCCATTTGCACCTAAGGCCAAAAAAATAATTGAAAAAGTAAAAGAGAAAGAAAAAAAACTAGTTTCAGAGCAAGCTCCACCAAAAAAAGTAGAGAAAACAAAAACAAAAACTGTTCTCGCTCCTGATCAAAATAATCAAAAAATAGAGAACGAAACACCTGAAGCAATTCCACTTCCAGATAAAACTTTAAAAAAGGTTGAAACAAAAGAGGAAAAAAAACAAAATCCTGAAAAAGTGGATGATGAAGTTAAACAGGTATCTGAATTTGAAAAAAAAGATTTGTTTGATCCAAATAATATTGCTGCTTTAATTGATAAATCAAAAGAGGAGAGTGCAGAAGTTTTAAAAACTAAAGACGACATTACTCAAGATCAAGAAAGAAATGTGGAAAATGCAGGTCTTACATTAAGTGAAGAGGATGCACTGAAGGCACAAATATTTGGATGTTGGAGCATACCATTAGGATTACCATATAATGAAAATTTATTGGTAAGAATTAAATTAAAATTAAAACCTGATGGAACAGTTTCAAAAACTGAAATTTTGGATCATGCAAGGATGAATAAACCAGGTCAAGGATTTTATAAGGTTTTAGCAGAAAGTGCTTTGAGAGCTGTAAAGTTATGCCAACCATTAAGAGTTCCAACGACTGGATATGAAAGATGGAAAGAATTACAATTAAATTTTGATGCAAGAGAGATGTTAGAGGGTTAATATATTTAAATGATAAAAAAAATTTTAATTTTGTTGTTTATATTAATACCTATTAATGCAAATGCTTTAATAGAAGTTGATATAACTAGGGGAAATTTAAATCCACTTCCATTAGCCGTTTCTCCTCTATCAATTGATGAAGTATCCAGAAAAAGTTTTAAAAAAATACTTGAAAAAGAAAATATTGGCTCCGAGATCTCAAATATTGTTGAAAATAATTTGAGAACTTCAGGATTATTTAATCCTCTAGATAAAAAAGCTTTTTTACAAGCTCCTGATATTGCAAATTTAAAACCAAGATTTGAAGATTGGAATTTAATAAAAGCTCAAGCACTTATTACTGGCAAAGTAAATTATATTGATGATAAGTTAAGAGTTGAGTTTCGATTGTGGGATGTTTTAGCCGCTAAAGAAATGATGGCTTTAGCATTCACTACAGTTCCTAACAATTGGAGAAGAGTAGGACATATTATTTCTGATAAAGTTTATGAAAGATTAACTGGAGAAAAAGGTTATTTTGATACAAGAATAATTTATGTCTCAGAAGAAGGACCGAAAGTACAAAGAATAAAAAAATTAGCAATTATGGATCAAGATGGAGCTAATAATAAATTTTTGACATTAGGAAATGAATTAGTTTTAACACCTCGTTTTAACCCAGCAAGCCAAATGGTAACTTATTTATCTTACTTTAAAAATATGCCAAGAGTTTATTTATTAGATATTGAAACTGGAACACAAGAAGTAGTTGGAGATTTTCCTGGTATGACATTCGCTCCACGTTTTTCTCCAGATGGTAAAAAAATAATTATGAGTTTTGCTAATGATGGAAAGTCAGATATTTACACTATGGATTTAGAGAATAGAATAGTTGAAAAAATTACAAATCATCCATCAATTGATACTTCTCCATCTTATTCTCCAGATGGAAAATATATTACATTTAATTCTGATAGAAGTGGATATCAGCAAATTTATGTAATGAAAAATGATGGAAGCGATGTAAAAAGAATTTCATTTGGTAACGGTTTATATGGAACGCCAGTATGGTCTCCAAGAGGAGATTTAATTGCATTTACTAAATTACATAAGGGTAAATTTTATATAGGTGTAATGAGAACTGATGGCAGTGGTGAAAGACTATTAACTGAAAATTATTATCAAGAGGCTCCTTCTTGGTCACCTAATGGAAGGGTATTGATATTTTACCGAGAGACAAAAACTGACGATAAAGGAGAAGGCTTTTCTGCAAAATTATGGTCTATCGATTTAACAGGCTATAATGAGCGGCAAATAAAGACACCAACAGATGCTTCAGACCCATCATGGTCATCTTTATTAAGTAATTAAAGATTAATTTTTTGTTAATTTCTTGATTTTTAGACTTGAAACCTCTATTTAGTTGTGAAAAAGTTAAGAAATTGAAATTAGCAGCAAGGAGCAATTTAATGAGATTAAACAAAATTTTAAAAAACACACTTTTAGTATTAGCAGCTTGCCTAGTACTATCTGCATGTGCAACTAAAAAAGAAGTAGCAACAGACATTCAAGGTCAAATGCAAGGTGATGTTTATACAGGAACAGACACAGTCAAATATTTAGCTGATGGTGTTCCGGATAGAGTTTTCTTTGCAACGAATGAGTCGATATTAACAACTGCATCTAGAGAAACTTTAAGAGCCCAAGCAGCTTGGTTAAGAAAGAATCCAAACATAAATGTGGTTCTTGAAGGTCACGCTGACGAAAGAGGAACAAGAGAGTACAACTTAGCTCTAGGTGAAAGAAGAGCAAATGCAGCTAAAGACTATTTAATGACTTATGGAATATCTTCTGAAAGAATTACTGTACTGAGTTATGGCAAGGAGAGACCGGTAGACTCTGGTTCAAATCCATTAGCATGGTCAAAAAACAGAAGATCAGTAACTGTTAAAGCAAATTAATTTTTTAAAATTTAAGACCCTGAAACCTTTATTGGATTTAGGGTCTTTTTTTTGCCATTTTTATAATCATAAATCTAATTTAACTGATGCACATATTTAAATTAGTAATATTAAAATTATTTTTTATCTTAAATTTGGTTTTTATTAACATTTCTTTTGCAGATAACCATAATATCTATGAAATATTAGAAATAATAAAAAATGATCTTAAAACTCTTGAAAGAGCAGTCTATTCTGGTTCTATAGAAACGCAAGCAAGTAATAATGATAATTCAGTTTCAGACTTAGATCAAAGTTCAGAAGATGTTTTAACTAGACATTTGTTAAAATTATCAGAAGTTGAGGGTCAGTTTAGAGAACTTACTAATAAGTTTGAGGAAATAAATTTTAAGTTAGACAAATTATCCACCCGAGTTTCAAAAATTCAAGCTGATAATCAAATAAGATTTCAAGATATAGAAGATAATATAAGTTCTGGAAATATAAGTAATACAGAAAATCAATTAAGTTCAAAACCAAAAATTAACGAGCAAAACGCCTTACCCGGAAGTTCACAACCTCAGGATTTAGGAACAATCTCATATAAAGATACAGAAACAAATGAAACTTCACAACAAATTCAATCTGTGGATACTACAGCTTCAATTGTAACAGAAACTTTTCAATCTGAAGAAAAAATACTTCCTCAAGATTTAAATCCATCAGAGCAATATGAATTTGCAACGAGTTTTTTAAAAGTTGGAGACTACAGTACAGCAGAAAGAGCCTTTAGAGAATTTGTTCTTTCCAATCCTGACCATGACTTAGCTGGAAGTGCACAATATTGGTATGCAGAAACATTTAGAATTAGACAATTATATACCGATGCAGCATCTGCTTATTTAGAAGGCTACCAAAAATATCCTAAAGGTAAAAAAGCTCCAATTAATCTATTAAAACTTGGAGTATCAATGGTTCAAATTGGTGAAAAAGACCAAGGATGTAAAATGATAAATGGTGTAGAATTACAATATCCTAATGCAAATCAGTCCGTAATACAAAAAGCTAAATATGAGTCCAAAAAATTTGAATGCATCAAACAAGACTCATAAGTTTTTATTAGATCAATTAAAAGATAAACAAATTTTTAAAATTTATAAAAAATTTGAAAAAGATCTAAAATTAAATGAGAATTTTATAGTTGCAGTTTCAGGCGGTCCTGACAGTCTTGCTTTATGTTTTTTATCAAAAATTTATTCAATTAAAAAAAATTTAAAAATTAGATATTTTCATGTTAATCACAAACTTAGAAATAATTCAACAAATGAAGCAAAATATTTAAAATTACTTCTTAAAAAACTCTCTTCAAATCTCGAGATTTTAACTTGGGTTGGTAAAAAACCAAAAAGTAACATTCAGTCTGTTGCAAGGGATAAAAGATATACACTTATGATCAAAAAGGCAAAAATTTTAAAAATAAATAATATTTTATTAGGTCACCATAAAGATGATTTAATAGAAAATTTT
>CACJYE010000030.1 GCA_902597555.1 uncultured Pelagibacteraceae bacterium | reverse complement strand
ACAAAAAGTTATCAACTAATTAAAAGTGTTTTAGATGAAAGTTCTAAAGCAGTGTATCAAGGAAAAATTTTTGTAAATTCAGACGCTCAGAAAACTGATGGATACCAATTGAGTAAAGCAATATTGCTGAATAAAGAGTCAGAGTTTAATGCCAAGCCCGAATTAGAAATTTATGCCGATGACGTTAAATGTTCACATGGTTCAGCTTCTGGCAGTCTAAGTGCAGATTCTATATTTTATTTAATGTCTAGAGGTTTGAGCTATCAACAATCAAGAGAGCTATTAATCAACGGTTTTCTACTAGATGTTGTCGAAAAAATTACTGACTCGGAAATAAAAAACTTAATAAAAAATATGATTGGAATTAAAGAATGAATATTGATCAGATAAAAAAAGAATTTCCTATTTTTGATGAAAAAATTCAAAATAATGATCTAGTTTATTTAGATAGCGCCAATTCATCTCAAAAACCTAAGGTAGTTGTGGATAGAATTAATGAATTTTATACCAAACAGTTTTCAAATGTTGGTAGAAGTGTACATTATCTTGCAGTTGCTGCTACTAATTTGTATGAAAATACAAGAACATCTGTTCAAAAATATATTAACGCTAAAGATAAAAATGAAATTGTTTTTACAAAAGGTGCTACTGAAGCATTAAATTTAGTTGCTAATACATTAGGCCAAAGTTACTTGCACGAAGGTGACGAAGTATTAATTACAGAACTTGAGCATCATTCAAATTATGTTCCATGGCATTTTTTAAGAAAATCAAAAAATATAAAAATTAATTTTGCTGAAATAAATGAAGAAGGTGAAATCACTCTTGAGGAAATAGAAAAAAAAATAACTCCAAAAACAAAATTAATTTCTATTACTCATCTGTCGAATGTAACAGGTGCAATTTTACCTGTAAAAGAAATTACCCAGCTTGCACATTCAAAAGGAATAATTGTTGTAGTCGATGGATGTCAAGGAGCGCCACATTTAAAATTAGATATGCAAGATTTAGATTGTGATTTCTATGCAATTTCGTGTCACAAAATGTATGGACCCACAGGTTTAGGGGTTCTTTACGGTAAGAAAAAATGGTTAGAAGAATTACCTCCATACCAAGGTGGTGGAGGAATGATAAATGAAGTTAAAAAAGATATGATTTCTTATGGTGAATTGCCAAACAAATACGAGGCAGGTACTATGGCCACAGCACAAGTAATTGCTTTCGACCAATCAATAAAATTTTTAGAAAGCATTGGCATAGAAAATGTTATGAAACACGAAGCAGATTTAGTTGAATATGGACAAGAGCTATTACAAAAAAATAACTCGGTTAAACTTATTGGAAATCCAAAAAATAAAGGAGGGGTTTTATCATTCACTATAGAAGGAGTTCACCCTCATGATATCGCAACTATCTTGGATGAAGATGGGGTTGCAATAAGAGCAGGACATCATTGCTGTCAAATTCTACATGACAAATTAAATATTCCAGCTAGTGCTAGAGCATCAGTTGGTATTTATAACACAAAAGAAGATTTAGATCAGTTAAACCAGTCAATAAACAACTGTAAAAAAATATTTAATTTATAATGAATTTAAAAGAGCTATATCAAGAAATTATATTAGAACACGGTAAGAATCCTAGAAATCTTAGAAAGACAGAAGGTTTTAATAAAGACGCTAAAGGTAATAATCCTCTTTGTGGTGATAATGTTCATGTTTACTTAAAACTAAATGGACAAAAAATTGTAGAAGATGCATCCTTCGAAGGGAGTGGCTGTGCGATTTCAATGGCTTCAGCTTCTATAATGACAGATTTAATAAAAGGAAAAAATGAGCACGAAGCTAAAGACATAGTTGAGGATTTTTTAGGTATGATTAAAGAAAATCCTGAATTAAAATCTGAGCATTTGAACGAAGATGAAAAAACTAAGCTAATGTGTCTATCTGGTGTTAAGCAATATCCTATGAGAGTTAAGTGTGCAACTTTATCTTGGCACACAATGGTTTCTGCTTTTGATGAAAATAATGAAGAGGTTAAAACAGAGAATTAAATTATGTCAAAGAAAGAACAAATAATTGAAGAAATAAGAAAAATTTATGACCCTGAGTTACCTGTAAATATCTACGAATTGGGTTTGATTTATGATATTAAGGTTGAGGACGATAAGTTTGCTAAAATTAAAATGACTTTGACTACACCAAATTGCCCAGTGGCAGAAAGTTTACCTAAAGAAGTAAAAGATGGTGCAATGCAAGTTGAGGGCATAGAGGATGTTGATCTTGAGTTAGTTTGGGATCCACCTTGGAATAAAAGTATGATGTCAGAAGCAGCAAAATTGGAATTGAATTTATAATGAACCCTATAATTAAATTAAGTGATAACGCAGCTTTAAGAATAAAAGAGATAATGTCTAAAGCTGAAAAAGACTCTATAGGTGTTAGAGTGTCAGTGAAATCTGGTGGTTGTGCAGGGATGTCATACGTAATGGAGTATACAAAAGAGTTAAATCCTAATGATGAAGTTATAGAAGATAAGGGCGTAAAAGTATTCGTAGATTCAGCTGCTATTATGTATCTGCTTGGAACTGAAATGGATTATAAAAAGGAGGAATTGTCCTCGTCATTTGTGTTCAATAATCCTAATGAAACAGAGCGTTGCGGCTGCGGAGAGTCATTCAAGACATCATAGGTTGTATTATCCCATTATTCGCATATCTGTATTGCATTTTATGCATATCTATTATATAGTTTCGTTATGAATAAATTTGAGTTTAAAAATCTAGTTAAGAACCTGAAAGATTCTTTAAAAGAGAAAGCTTTTTTTAAGGATTTACGAAAAGAAGTTGAAACTGGTGCTAATGGTACCCAAGATTACGTCGTAAAAAAAGGTATTAACAAGAATACAATTGCAACAACAAAACAGTAGCTAATTATTTAGCAGCTGTAATACATCTCAAACTCAACAGGATGAGGTGCATGTTCAAATTTATGAATTTCCTCGAACTTTAAAGCAATATAAGCATCAATTTGATCATCAGTAAAGACACCACCTTGAGTTAAAAATTCTCTATCTTTATCTAAACTTTCCATTGCTTCCCTTAACGATCCGCATACAGTCGGAATAGATTTAACTTCTTCTGGTGGTAATTCATACAAATCTTTGTCAAATGATTCACCTGGATGTATTTTATTTTTAATTCCATCTATTCCAGCCATTAACATAGCTGCAAAAGTTAAATATGGGTTTCCTGATGCATCAGGGAATCTGATTTCACATCTTGCGCCTTTTTTACTTAAGGTAATAGGAATTCTACATGATGCTGATCTATTTCTAGCTGAGTAAGCTAGTAATACTGGAGCCTCAAAACCAGGGATTAATCTTTTATAGCTATTTGTAGTTGCATTTGAAAATGCATTTATTGCTTTTGCATGTTTTAAAATTCCACCAATGTAATGCAAAGCTGTTTCCGACAAGCCTGAATAAGCATCACCAGAAAATACCGGTGTATCACCTTTCCATATTGATTGATGAGTATGCATTCCAGAACCATTATCACCCGCAACTGGTTTAGGCATAAATGTTGCTGTTTTTCCAAATGAATGAGTTACCATTTGAACAACGTATTTGTATAACTGAACATTATCAGCTTGATCAACTAAAGTTCCAAAATACATTCCTAATTCATGCTGGCTTGGTGCAACTTCATGGTGATGTTTTTCAACTTTAATACCCACTTCTTTTAAGTTTTTTAAATATTCACTTCTCATATCCTGTTCGCTATCTACAGGCGGAACAGGGAAGTATCCTCCTTTTACACCCGGTCTATGACCCATGTTTCCATTTTCATATTCTTTTCCAGAGTTATAGGGACCTTCTTTACTGTCTAGGGTAAAGCCACACTCATTCATATCATTTTTAATTCGCACATCATCAAATACAAAAAACTCAGGCTCTGGACCAAAAAATGCTTTATCACCAATTCCAGAGGATTTTAAATATTCCTCTGCTTTTTTTGCTATACCTCTAGGATCTCTTTCATATGGTGTTTTCTTTATCGCATCAAGAATATCGCAAAACAAAACTACTGTATTATGAGACGTAAAAGGATCCATAAACATTCTTGAAGTATCAGGCTTTAAAATCATGTCAGATTCATTAATTGCTTTCCATCCTGCAATAGAAGAACCATCAAAAAATACTCCTTCATTTAACATCCCCTCATCAACTACTGTTGAGTCCATAGTTAAATGCTGAAGTTTACCTCTTGGGTCTGTAAATCTTAAATCTACAAATTCCGCATCTTTTTCTTTGATATACTTTAAAACGTTTGCTGCACTCATTTTGTCTCCTATGTAATTTTGTTTGGCCTAATTAGCAAAAAAATACTTAAAAATATTGCTTATTTAATAAATAACACCTATGCAATTTTCACATAAGTAGTGTAATTAGTCACTAAAATAATAAATATATTTAACCTGTGAATTCAATATTAAATAAAGAGCCAGTTTTAAGAGCAGAAAAATCGCTAAAACAATTTAACCCAGATCTTAAAGTGGTTGTTTTAAAGCAAACTGCCAGAACAGCTAACGATGCAGCTACAGCTTTAGGTTGCAAAGTAGGAGCCATTGCTAAAAGCTTACTTTTTAAAGCAGGGGATAGTTTTGTTTTATGTTTAGTTTCTGGAGATAAAAGGTGTTCATTAAATAAATTAAAAAAAATTTTACATGAAAAAGATGTTTCAATGGCGAACCCAGAAGAAGTTAAAAAAATTACTGGATATACAATTGGTGGAGTATCTCCAACAGGACATTTAACAAAAATAATAATTTTTATTGATGAAACTTTAAATAGATTTTCTTCCATTTTTGCAGCTGCAGGTCATCCTAATGCAGTTTTCGAAATAAATTTTGAAAATTTAATTGCATTAACTTCTGGTGAGATAAAAGAGATTACTGAATGAGACAACCAAAATTAATTGATTACTTTTTATTAACAATATTATCTCTTATATGGGCTTCTGCGTTCTTTAATATAAAAATAGCAACTTATTCTTTTGGCCCAGTTACAATTGCTTTCCTAAGAGTATTCTTTGGAGCAATTCCAGTTTTACTATTGTGTTATTTTAAAAATATTAAAGTTGAAGCTTTTTCTAAAGATTGGCATTGGTTTGCAATGATAGGGTTTATTAATTTGGTAGCTCCATTTTTTCTAATTGCTTATGGAGTTAAATCAGTTCAAAGTAATTTGGCAGCTATATTAATGTCAACTACTCCTTTAAGCTCCACAGTACTAGCTCATTTTTATACAAAAAACGAAAAATTTAATTTAGTAAAAACTACTGGAATTTTAATTGGTTTTTCTGGAATAATTTTTTTATTTTCTGATAATCTCTTAATAGATGAAAATAATTTTGTTTCAGCTTTATTAATATTACTTGGATCGACCTGTTATGTTGTAGGCGGCGTATTAACATTAAAAATAAGTAAGAAAAAAAACGAAAATGTAACTGGATCTATTTTAATTTGGGCAATAATTATTTTGTTGCCATTAACATTTTTAATCGAACAACCATTTCAAACTATCCCAAGAACAGACTCTCTTGTATCAGCTATTTATTTAGGAATTGTTCCTACAGGTATTGCTTGGTTGTTACGTTTTAGAATTTTGACTACAAATGGATTAATTTTTCAATCTCAAGTTTCTTATTTGATACCAATTTTTGGAACCATTTTAGGTTACATATTTTTAAAAGAATTAATAACATTAAAAGTTTTATTTTCTTTAATTGCAGTTTGCGTTGGTATTTATTTTGTTAAAAAAGGTGGAAACAAACAGGCTGTTTAATTTTTGCCAGTGCTTCAATATTAAGCTATCAGTTTAATTCCCATTCTTATTGCGACAAAAATTACAAGAAAAGAAGTTATCAGAGCTAAAATTTTGTTTGATAAAAATTTAATGTTTAATAAGCAACCAATTTGTCCTCCAATAAGTACCGTCAAAAACAATGGCCAATAGTTAATAACCTGATCTAAAACCTGATCTTTTGTCAGCTGTCCAGCTATTCCAAAGATAGAATTGATTAATATAAATAAAGATGCACAGCTGGTGATATGCTTAGGGTATCCAGCTTTCATTAAAAATAGAAGAGGGCTTAAAAAAATTCCTCCACCAATTCCTACTATGCCTGACATAAAGCCAATTATCGATCCAAAAGAAATTGAGATTAATCTTGGTATTTTATTAATTTTAATTTGCTCTTTATTAAAAGATTTACTTTGAATTAATAAAAAAATGCCTGCAACCAACAAAACACAAAATAATAAAATCTCAAATAAACTTTTTTCAATTGCTATGGATCCTCCTATAAATGCGAAAGGTATAGAGCCAATTAAATAAGGAAACAGTAAATTAAAGTTTGTATTTTTAGATCTTATAAAATTGATAGAATTACCAGATACAACAATTATATTGCATACAAGAGCGATAACGGGAAAAATCGTATAAGGCACGCCCCATATTAAAAGCAATGCAAGATATGTTGAGCCTCCCCCAAAACCAACACTCGAATATAATAATGCAGTTACAAAGAAAAGAATTGATAATATAATCATTTTTAAATTATGGATGTAAATATAGCTTTATTAACTGTAACAGATACAAGAACATTTGATAATGATAAATCGGGTGCAATCTTGGTTGAAAAAATTAAAGAAGCCAAACATCAATTAATTGATCGAAAAATTTGCAAAGACAATAAAGAAGATATTGTAAAAATTTTAAAAGAATGGACTAATCAAAAAAAGATAGATGTTATAATAACTACGGGAGGAACAGGTCTTACTGGAAGAGATATAACTCCTGAAGCAATTGACGAAATTGCAGATAAACATATACCTGGATTTGGGGAGGTATTTAGAACAATTAGTCTTAAAACAGTTGGAACATCCTCTATACAATCGAGAGCTTGTGCAGCTTTATCAAATGGTAAATATATTTTTGCATTACCAGGATCTTCTGGGGGAGTAACTGATGCGTGGGATGGAATATTAAAGCATCAATTAGACGTTAATCATAAACCTTGTAATTTTGTTGAATTATTTCCAAGACTTAAAGAAAAATAATTATTTTTGATATTTTTTTTTCCATTCAGAATAAGGCATTCCATAAACATGCTCTCTAGCTTCTAAGTCTGACATGCTTACTCCATTTTTTTCACCTTCTTCTCTAAACCATCTTGACAAACAATTTCTACAGAACCCAGCAAGGTTCATAAGATCAATATTTTGAACATCTTTTCTCTCATCCAGATGTTTTAACAATCTCTCAAAAGCCGCTGATTGAAGTTCTTTTTTTTGATTATCATTCATGAGTAAAGTATTAATCACAAAAACGATCAACACAATAAGTAAATTTATATTTAATTTTTATATTTTTCGGAAACTAGTTGTGAAATTATTGATAACGCTATCTCAGATGGTGATTTTCCTCCCAAATTAATACCAATTGGTCCATTTATTTTTTCTAACTCTACTTTTTTAAAACCAACCTCTAACAATCTTGAGCATCTTTTTTCATGTGTTTTTTTACTTCCAAGGGCACCAATATAAAAAAATTTATTTTTTAACGCATACTTTAAGGCAGGATCATCAATTTTTGGATCGTGAGTTAAAGTGACCAAAGCCGTCTTTGTATTAGTTTCTATTTCATCAAAAGCTTCATTGGGCCATTTATTAATAATTTTTGTATCTGGAAATCTTTCTTTGGACGCAAAATATCCTCTTGGATCAACGATAATAATCTCAAAATTTAAATTTTTAGCGAAATCAATTAAATACATTGAAATATCAACAGCTCCTATAATGATTACTTTAATTGGATTTTTATATATTTGAACAAATATTTCTGAATCTTCTATTATACCATTTTTATTTAAATGAAATATTTTTTCTATTTCCTCTGAATACTTTGAAAACATTCCATTAGGATTATTTCCAGGAAAAAATATTTCACTTTCTCCATTAATTAAATTTGTTATGAGTGCAAATTCTTTATTTAAAGATTTATTTTTTAAAATTTCTCTGATTATTTCTATTTTCATTATTTAATTTCTTCAATATAAATTGAAATATCACCACCACAGGCCAATCCCATTTCCCACGCATTTTCATTCGAGACTTTAAAGTCTATTTTCTTACAAATTTTTTTAGTTTTCATTAAAGATATACATTCTTCAACAACCTTAGACTCCACACAGCCTCCAGAAACAGAACCTAAAAAATTTCCATCTTCACTTACTATCATTCTGCTGCCAATTCCTAATGGTGACGATCCCCATGTTTGGACAACTGTAGCTAATGAAACTTTTTTATTATTTTTTATCCAATTGTCTGCCTCTTCAAATATTTTTTTTTCACTAAAATTACTCATTTTTCAAATATTCTTTTAAAGTTTATTCTTAGAATTAGTAAAAATATTATAAGCACAAAGTAAATTAAAGGTTTAAAATATATAGTTTTTGATAACCAAATAAAATGCAAAGAACCTAAAATTGCAATAACATATATTAGTCTGTGTAATTTTTTCCAGTTTTGCTTAAGCAACAACATCATTTTTTGTGAAGAAGTTATTGTTAGTGGTATTAACAAAACCCAAGCAGCAAAACCAACAAAAATATATTTTTTTTTAATGACATCTTCAAAAATTGGTTGCCAGCTAAATCTATAGTCTATGCCAACGTAAGTTAATAAATGCATTGAGGCATAAAAAAAAACAAACAATCCCAACATTCTTCTTACTTTTACCCAATAGTTTAAATTAGTTAGTTTTTTTAATGGACTCATTGACAATGTTAAACATATGAAAATTAAAGTCCACTCTCCTGTAAAATGAGTTATTTCTTTAACCGGTTCTGGTCCTAATTTATTAAAAAAAATTTTGTAAGTTATAAGTAGAAATGGAATTGTGCTTAATATGAAAATGATTGGCTTAAAATACTTTATCATTAAAAGTACTTTTTTAGATCCATACCAGTATATAAATTTGCTACTTCATCACCATAGCCATTAAACATTAAAGTTTTTATCCTTGGAGCCCATACACCTTCTCCAATTACTCTTTCAGTTGCCTGTGACCATCTTGGATGATTAACATTAGGATTAACATTTGAGTAAAATCCATATTCTCTAGGCGAAGCCCACATCCATGAAGAAGTAGGCATATTTTCTACAAATTTAATTTTAACAATTGCTTTGGCACTTTTAAAACCATACTTCCAAGGAATAAATATTCTTAGCGGCGCCCCATTTTGATTGGGGAGTTTTTTACCATACAAGCCAGTAACAACAGTTGTTAAAGGATGCATTGCTTCATCAATTCTTAAGCCTTCATTGTATGGCCAATTTAAAACAGGGTATCTTTGGCCTTTCATTTGTGCGGGATCGTATACACTTTCAAATTCAACAAATTTCGCCTTATTAGTTGGATTAACCTTTGAAAGTAATTCGCTTAAAGAAAAGCCCATCCATGGAATAACCATTGACCAACCCTCAACA
>CACJYE010000029.1 GCA_902597555.1 uncultured Pelagibacteraceae bacterium | reverse complement strand
TAAATGAAATTGCTAAGATTGACGAAATTGATTTTATAGAAAAAATACATCGTATATACAAAGCAATAAAAAAAGTTAGCTCGGACAATATTTTAAATAAAAAAAACACCATTGGTTTCGTTGGTGCTCCATGGACATTATTGGTTTATATGATCAATCAACAATCTCCTAAAAAAAATTTAAAAAAAGATTTTTTTAGAGATGAGTTTTTAATAAATAGAATTTTATTAATTATTGAAAAATTTTTAAAGATCCATATAAAAAATCAAATTGAAAACGGTGCAAATATAATTCAGATCTTTGATAGTTGGGCAGGCTTGTTAGAGGAAAAAGATTTGCCCAATTATGTATATTCTCCAACTTTAAATTTGGTAAATTATGTAAAATCTTTAAATGTGCCAGTAATATGTTTTCCTAGAGAAATAAAAAATTATAAGGAATTTTGTGATATTGTTAAACCTGATGCTATTAGTATTGATTATAATGTGGATCCAAAAAAAACACTTAAAGATATAAAAATACCTATTCAAGGAGGTCTAGATCCGAAAATTCTATTAACAGATAAAGAAACTCTCAAAAAGGAAGCTTCTAAATACTTAGAAATTTTTCAGGATCACCCATATATATTTAATCTTGGACATGGTATTTTGCCTGAAACAAATCCAGAAATGGTTGAAAACTTAATTAAAATTGTAAAAGATTTCAAATGATTGAGAAAAATCACCCACCTATTAAATATGGCAAAACAGGTGTGCTTATAATTAATTTAGGCACACCCGACTCTACTAATTGGTTTGATATAAGAAAATATTTAAAAGAGTTCCTTTCCGACAGAAGAGTCATAGAAGTAAACCCTTTGGTCTGGCAAATAATTTTGAATTTATTTATTTTAAATTTTAGACCTTCTAAAACCGCAAAAGCTTATAAAGAAATTTGGATGCATGATGAAAATATATCACCACTCCTTTATTATACAAAAAAGCAAAGTGAAAAAATTTCAAATTTAATATCTAAAGAAAACATTATTATAGATTTTGCGATGAGATACGGAAATCCTAGCATTAAGAGCAAAATTCATAAATTGCATAAAATGGGTTGTGAAAATTTAGTGGTACTTCCTCTTTATCCTCAATACGCAGCAGCTACAACGGCAACAGTTTGTGATGAAGTATACAGAACTTTAATGAAAATGAGGTGGCAACCTTCTTTAAAAATAATTCCTCATTACGAGTCTGATGTACTTTACATTGACGCACTTGTTAATTCGATTAATAAAAAAATCAATGAAATTAGTTGGAAACCAGATTTAATTATAGCTTCTTATCATGGAATACCAAAAAAATATTTTGATAAAGGTGATCCTTATCATTGTTATTGTCATAAAACGACAAGACTTATTTCTGAAAAAATTAGTTTAATTAAAATCAAAACTACTTTTCAATCAAGGTTTGGTCCACAAGAATGGATTCAACCATATACTGACAAAACTCTAGAATGTTTGCCTAAAGAGGGTGTAAAAAATGTTCTTACAATCTGTCCAGGGTTCGCTTCTGATTGTGTAGAAACTCTAGAAGAAATACAAATTCAAGCTAAGGAAAGTTTTTTAAATTCAGGAGGAGAGAATTTTGATATGGTTCCTTGTTTAAATGATAATAATGATCACATCAATTTACTAAAGTCTTTAATTGAAAGAAATATCTGATTTATGAATTTGTATTTGTTGTTTAAATCTTTACATTTAATTGCTCTTGTTTCTTGGATGGCTGGCCTTTTATATCTTCCTAGAATTTTTGTTTATCATGTTGAAAATAAAGAGAAAAAAGATGCAACTGATATATTTGAGGTGATGGAAAAAAGATTATTTTTTTACATTATGCGACCTGCAATGATTTTTACATGGGTTTTTGGATTATTATTAATTTATCTTAATGGGATAGATATTTTCTCTCAATTGTGGTTTCAAATAAAAATTGTCTTGGTGATATTGTTATCTGCATACAATGACTATTTAGGCAAATGTCTTATTAATTTAAAAAATTCTACAAACACTAGATCTGCAAAATTTTTTAGAATTATTAATGAAATACCCACAGTTATCTTAATAATCGTTGTATTTTTAGCAATTTTTAAGCCAATCTAGGGTTGAAATAACAACAGTAGTATATATATTAAGCATATCTGATAAGTCCTTATCAAAATTAATCATGAATATTCAAGAACTAAAACTAAAATCATCTGAACAGCTAATTACACAAGCAGAAGAGCTTGGTATAGAAAATGCTAGCACATTAAGAAAACAAGAAATACTTTTTGCAATACTTAAGAAAGTTGCTGAAAAAGAGGAAATTACTGGTGTAGGTGTTTTACAGTTACTACAAGATGGCTTTGGTTTTCTAAGAGCAATGGAGTCAAATTATCTTCCAGGACCAGATGATATTTATGTTAGTCCAAGTCAAATTAGAAAATTTGGTTTAAGAACTGGAGATACAGTTGAGGGACCAGTAAGAGCCCCTAAAGAGGGAGAAAGATATTTTGCATTATTACAAGTTAGTAAGATAAATTTTGAGGAACCAGAAAAGGCTAGACATAAAATTGCATTTGACAACTTAACTCCGTTATACCCAGATAAACAGCTGGTGATGGAAGTTGAAACTAAAAAAGTTGAAAAAAAACAAGATTTAACTCCAAGACTTATAGATTTGGTTAGTCCAATCGGTAAGGGACAAAGATCAATAATTATTTCACCACCTAAAGCTGGAAAGACAATGATTTTACAAAGCATAGCAAACTCAATAGCTAAAAATTATCCAGAATGTTACCTTATGGTGCTGCTGATAGATGAACGTCCAGAAGAAGTAACAGACATGCAAAGAACTGTAAAAGGCGAGGTAATTAGCTCTACTTTTGACGAACCAGCTCAAAGGCACGTCGCAGTAGCAGAAATGGTTATTGAAAAAGCTAAAAGATTAACAGAACACAAAAAAGACGTTATTATATTATTAGATTCTATAACAAGATTAGGTAGAGCATATAACGCAGTTATACCAAGCTCAGGTAAGGTTTTAACAGGAGGCGTTGATGCTAATGCACTTCAGAGACCCAAGAGATTTTTTGGGGCAGCAAGAAACATTGAAGAGGGTGGTTCACTAACAATTATTTCTACAGCTTTAATTGATACTGGAAGCAGAATGGATGAAGTAATTTTTGAGGAATTTAAAGGAACTGGTAATAGCGAAACAATATTAGATAGAAAAATTGCAGACAAGAGAATATATCCAGCAATAGACATAACAAAATCAGGAACAAGAAGAGAAGAGTTATTGTTTGATAAAAATGATTTGCAAAAAATGAATGTGCTTAGAAGAATAATTGCTCCAATGGGAACTATGGATGCTATTGAGTTTATAAATTCAAAATTAAAGGACACAAAAAATAATGCAGAATTCTTTAATTCTATGAATAAGCCCTGATAAATTATAAATAATTTAATTCTTTCATTTCTTTGTAAAACTTTAACTCAATTTCCACACAAATATTTTTCTGTTTTAATTATAAAATAATTTTATATCTTAAAGGTTATATGAATTTAAGTGAAAAAATTGATAAGATAGTTAACAATTTAAACAATAAAGAATTTAAAACAGCACTAAATTCTTGTGAAAAGCTTATAAATTCAAGAATTGAAAATACAGTTATTTATAATCTTTGTGGTCAAGCTTATCAAAACTTGGGGTTTTATGAAAAGTCAATTATAAAATTTGAGAAGTCAATTGAACTCAATCAAAAAAATTATTTTGCGATAAATAATTTGGCTATATCTTTAAAGGCTATTGAAAAATTACAGCTTTCGGAAAAAGCTTACCAAAAATGCATTAAAATAAAACCAGATTATCTTGTTGGCTTTATCAATTATGCAAATTTAAAAGATCATTTAAATGAACCCGAGGAAGCTATAAATCTTTATTTATTGGCACTTAAATTATCTACCGAACCCACTACAGCCTATATACTTTCAAAGTTAAGTAGACTTTACTTATCAATTGGAAAAATCCAAGAAGCAAGAGAGTGTGGAATTCAATTACTTAACAAATATCCAAAAGATACTTACTATTATGAACTTTTTTCAGAAATGGCAGAACCACAAAAAGATGAGAAATATTTTTTAGATATGGAAAATTTATATAACAATGAAAATTTAAAAAATGGTGAAATAATAAATTTATCTTTTCCTTTGGGGTTAATGAATGAAAAGTTAGAAAACTATGAAAAAGCATTTAAATACTATGAAAAAGGCAATTTACTAAAAAAGAGTCAAATTAGTTATAATTTTAATGATTATTTATCATTAAATGAAAGTATAAAAAAAATTTTTAGCAACCCTGGACTCAATAAAATTAAAAAAAAGAAATTCAAAAAAAAAATAATTTTTATATGTGGAATGCCTAGATCTGGCACGACCTTAATAGAACAAATTGTTTCTTCACATAGCAAAGTATTATCAACGGGTGAAAATAATTTTTTAAGCACTTTTATAAGAAAAAACTATCTAAAAGATTTTAGGTTAAATGAAGATAAAATTTTAAAAGATTCTTTTTCAAACGAAAATTTATTTCAAGATTATGTTTTAAATATATTTAATGAGTTTAGATATACGTTAGATGTTTTAACTGACAAATCAATTCAAAATTTTCTTTGGATCGGTTTTATAAAAATTTTTTTTCCAAATTCAAAGATATTGGTGACTAAGAGAAATTCCAAAGATGTATGTTTGTCGATATATAAAAATAATTTTATAAATGGTTTTATGAACTTTGCATATGACCAAAAAGATATTGCAAATTTTTATAATGTTTATATTGAATTAATAGATTTTTGGAAAAAAATTTTTAGTAAAGATATTTACACAGTTAATTATGAAAGTTTAGTTGATGATCCCCAGCAAGAGATAAAAGAAATAATTAATTTTTGTGATCTCGAATGGGACCCAAGCTGCCTTAATCCTAATAAAAATAAATCTCGTATCAAAACAGCTAGTATCACTCAGGCAAGAAAACCAATATATAAGTCATCAAAAAATCTTAATCAGTATTATGAAGAAAACCTTAAAGAAATGTTTGATTTATTAAAAAACTAAACTTTTTACTATAAATTATGCCTATATTTAAAATTATATTTTACAAATATCCTAATTCTTCCATTTCTTTATCAAAATTACTTTCAATTTCATTAGAAATTTCTTTTTTTAAAATTTTTTTCCAATCATTTTCTGGGCCAAGATTAAAAAATAAATTTTTATTTTCTGAGTGAAATTTTCTCCAATTTTTAAAACTGTTTTCAGATCCGTCAAAAGTTTCACTGATCTCTTTTTTTTTAAGAACATTAAAATTTGTAGTCTCAATAGCTTTTTGTAATTTTGCTTTATTTACACCCTCGGCTCTATTCATAAGAGTATTTATAAAAACAATTATATCTCTAAAAGTTTCATATTTGTTTGTTATAAGATCTTCATATTTTATAAAAAGTCTTCTAAATTGATTATTTCTAAACCAAGATAAATAATTATTAGACCAGGAGCTTATATAGGTGTAAGAAGCATATGATCCATTGTTTGACATTAACCATCTTTCTTTATCTGTGATCATTTTAAGCGCTTTATCATCGTCTAAAGAAAAATGATTTTTAAGAGAAGTTAATACATTTCTTGGATCTCTAATTATATACACTGCTCCAAGAGTAGTTTCTGGTGAAGTGAATATATTACCTTTATAATTTCCTAAAAAGCTATGAGTTTTAAAAAATTTAATTTTTTTATTTTGAGCTATTTCTTTTTGAATAGGCATCCATTTTTCTGATGCCTCGATCATACTATTAACTTTATTTTTATAAAATTTTTCATGTGGAAATTGTTCAATATTTAGAATTTGGCTAAAATCAAATTGACCGCTTTCTGAAAAATAATATGCTGAAAGAAAAGCTCTTACATAAGTATTTCCACTTTTAGGATAAGAAGCTAACCAAATGATCATAAAAAATTTATATAATTAAAGATAATATATAGCTATAATAAAAACTGATGACAATTTATGCACTATCATCAGGACCTGGAATTTCTGGTATTGCGGTTATCAGAATTTCTGGAAAACAAACCTCTAAAATTATTAAATTAATAACAAGTAAAGAACTTCCAAAACCTCGGGTGGCAACACTAAGAAAAATCAATAAAATCAATACTTCTGAACTGATTGATGAGGGTATAATTTTATGGTTTCCTGCTCCTGAGAGCTATACAGGTGAAGATATGGCCGAAATTCAAGTCCATGGCAGTAAAGCTGTTGTGGATGCCCTGCACTCCTCTCTTTCAGATATAGAAAATTGTAGATTAGCTGAACCAGGAGAATTTACAAAATTAGCTTTTCAAAATGGAAAAATAAATTTGCTTAAAGCGGAAAGTATTGCGGATTTAATTTCCTCAGAAACAGAAATTCAAAGACAACAAGCAATTAAAATCATGAATGGAAAATCAGCAGACCAATTTAATTTTTTAAGAGAAAAACTTTTAAAAATTTTATCACATATTGAGGCAAAAATTGATTTTCCAGAGGAAGATCTGCCTAATAATATTTTAGATGAAATCAAAAACAGTTCAGATGAAGTAATAAATAAAATTAAAAAAATATTAAATGATCAAAAAATTGGAGAAAGAATTAGAGAAGGTTTTAAAATTGCTATCCTAGGACCAACTAATGCTGGCAAATCTAGCTTGATAAATCACTTATCTAATCGTGATGTTGCAATCGTCTCTGAAATTGCAGGCACAACCAGAGACGTTATTGAAACTCACTTAAATATAGATGGTTATCCGGTTATAATTTCTGATACAGCCGGAATAAGAGATTCTAAAGATGAGATAGAAAAAAAAGGAATTAAATTATCTCTAAATAGAGCTGAAGAAGCAGATTTAAAGCTTGTTGTGGTTGATGCAAAAAGCCTTGATTTTACTGATGTTTTGAATGATTTGTTACATAAAAATGCAATTTTAGTTGTAAATAAGTCTGATCTCTTAAAAAAAGATATTGATCCTGAAATTAAAAAAAGAAATCATGTTTTAATTTCGATTAAAGAAAATAAAAACATTGAAGAATTATTATTAAAAATAAAAAATAATTTAAAAAATAAATTCCTTACAAGTGATGATATTTTAATTACAAGAGAGAGACACAGGCAACATCTACAACAGTGTTTGGATTATCTAAATAACTTTAATCAAAAAAAAGAAATCGAAGATTACGATAAAGCTGCAGAAGATTTAAGATTAGCTACTCGACATTTGGGTATGATTGTTGGAAAAGTCGATGTAGAGGAGATATTAAGTAGTATTTTCAACGATTTTTGCATCGGTAAATAATACTTAATTTTACTGGTTTTTTTGAATTTTTTTGCCTAAAAACGTTGATAAATAAGGCTTATTTATAAAAAATTAAGCCTATCTTGTAAATTATATAATCACATATAGATTTGTATTATGAAAAATGATTTGTCATTTGATGTTGTTGTAATTGGAGGGGGTCATGCTGGATGTGAAGCTGCAGCAGCTTCTGCACGTCTTGGAGTGAACACTGCCCTATTTACTCATAAAATAGAAACCATCGGTGAGATGTCCTGTAACCCTGCAATAGGAGGTCTGGGTAAAGGTCATTTGGTTAGAGAAATAGATGCCCTTGATGGTGTTATGGGAAATGTAGCAGACAAATCAGGTATACAATTTAGATTGTTAAATAGAAGTAGAGGGCCAGCAGTCAGGGGACCGCGAACTCAATCAGATAGATCTCTTTATCGTAAATATATGCAAGAAATATTGCTAAACTACTGTAATTTAAGCGTTTTTTCAGATCCAGTTATAAAGTTTATTTTTAATAAAAATTCAATAAGTGGTTTTGAAACTAAAGAAGGAAAGAAAGTGCTATCGAATAAGATAATACTTACAACAGGGACTTTTTTAAATGGTTTGATACACATAGGTGATGAAAGAACTCCAGCAGGTAGATATGACGAAAAACCTTCTACAGGTTTGAGTGAACAATTGGCTAAATATAATTTTAAAATTGGAAGATTAAAAACCGGAACACCACCAAGGTTAGATTCAAGGACAATTAATTTTGAAAATTTAGAAGAACAATTCGGAGATAAGGATCCTTATTTTTTTTCATTCTTAACTAAAAAAAATCTAAATAAACAAATATCTTGTCGAATGACTTATACAAACGAAAAGGTTCATAACATTATAGAAAAGAATTTATCAAAGAGCGCTATGTACTCGGGTAGTATAAAAGGGGTAGGACCAAGATATTGTCCATCTATAGAAGATAAGATAGTAAAATTTGCATATAAAGCTCGTCACCAGATATTTTTAGAGCCAGAAGGACTAAATGATTACACAATTTACCCGAATGGTATATCGACATCACTTCCAGCTGATATACAGCAAGAAATATGTAATAATATCAATGGTTTAAATAATGTTACTATACTAAGACCAGGATATGCAATAGAATATGATTATATAGATCCACGTGAACTATTCCTAACTCTTGAAACCAAGAAGATAAGCAATCTTTATCTTGCTGGTCAAATTAATGGAACAACAGGATATGAGGAAGCTGCTGCACAAGGCCTTATAGCTGGAATAAATGCTGCCTTGTCTGTTAAAAAATTGGAGCCATTCATACTTGATAGATCCGATGCCTACATTGGAGTAATGATCGATGATTTGGTGACTAAAGGAGTAGCTGAGCCATACCGTATGTTTACATCAAGAGCAGAATATCGATTAAGTTTGAGATCTGATAATGCTGATCAAAGATTAACTGCGAAGGGAATAGAAATTGGCCTTATAGGTAATGAGAGAAAAGCAATATATTTGAGTAAATTTGAGCAAATTAGTCAAATAAATTTAAAAATGAAAAATTCCAAGATTTCGCCCTCTAAAGCTGAAAAATTTGGAATAAAAATAGCAAAAGACGGAATATTGAGATCATCTAGCGAAGTTTTAACTCAAAAAGGGGTAAATATGAGAAAAATTAGGGAAATATGGACCGACATACCCTTTTTTAGCAAAGAAATTGATGAACAGGTAGAAATAAATGCTCATTATAGGGGATATTTAAAGAAGCAGAAAGCTGATATTTTAGCATTTAAGAGGGACGAAAACCTAATTATTCCAGATAAAATCAATTATGACGGGCTATCAGGTTTATCTAACGAGGTAAAAGCAAAATTTAAAGAAATAAAGCCGAAAACAATGGGTCAAGCTTTAAGAATCGACGGAATAACTCCTGCCGCTGTATATATTTTGTTGTCACATGTCAAAAGAAAGTCTATTAAGCATATAGCTTAATGGATCAGGAAATTTTAAATTCTTATTCTAGAATCAATCACTTAAATGTTTCACGTGAAACATTTTTGGACTTTGAAAACTATATATCTATGATTCTTGAAAAAAATAAAAAAATAAACATAATTAGCCAAAATACAGCATCAAAAAAGGCTATAATTGACCGTCATATTAT
>CACJYE010000028.1 GCA_902597555.1 uncultured Pelagibacteraceae bacterium | reverse complement strand
TTTTTCTTTTGCTGAGTGGCAGTTTTTTATTTATTTTTGACAAAACTATATCTCTCATTTTTAAAACCTTTGAGGCTGTATATGATATTTTATTTATTTTTAAATACTCGTATATTTCTGTAAAATTACCAATATTAGGTCCATTAATAATATAATTACCCAATCGAGCAGCCTCTAATGGGTTTTGCCCTCCATGGTTTACAATTGATCCCCCCAAGAAAGCAATGTTAGAAAGATTATAAAAATTCTTTGTTTCACCAAAAGTATCAACCAAATAAATATCTGTTTTTTTTGATATTTTTTGTTTTTTGGAGTGCTTCATAACATTAAGTTTAAATTTCTCTAAATCATTAATTATATTTTCTGATCGATTAATGTGTCGTGGGATTATAACTGTAATTAAATTAGGTAATTTCTTTTTTAATTCGATATGTAATTTAGATATTAATATTTCTTCAGTGTTGTGAGTGCTACCTGCGCACAAAACTTTTAATTTTTTAAACTGCTTCAATAATTTTAAACTTTTATTATTTAATAGAATTTTTTCTCCGAAGTATTTTATATTTCCTGCTGAAATAATTTTTTTAATACCAAGAACTTTAAGATATTTTTTTGTTTCTGTGTTTTGAGGAAGGGCAATTGAGATCTTATCAAATATTTCATTTGCAAAACTTTTTACAATTAACCATTTCTTAAAACTAGACCTCGTAAATCTTGCATTTAATAAAATTATTGGAATTTTATTTCTTTCTAAATTTCTTATCATATTTGGCCATATCTCTGAATCCACAAAAATTGCCACCTCAGGTTTCCAAAAATTGATAAATTTTTTTGTTAAAAAGTTAGTATCTAAAGGAAAAAACCTATGAATTGTCTTTTTAAATTTTTGTTTTTTGAAAATTTTTGACGAACTAATTGTAGATGATGTTATGATTATTTTTTTTACTTTTTTATTTTTTTCTAGTCTTTTTATAACTGGAATTATACTCATTAATTCACCAACGCTGACCGCATGAAACCATATTGTTTTTTGAAAATTTTTTCTTGAATAAATACATAACTTTTCTTGAAATCTATTTATATCTTCTTTATTTTGTAAAATTCTAAATACAAAAATTATTGGCGATAATAAAAATAAAATATTTGTTAATATACTGTATATAAAAAACATTAATTTTGTTTTATTTGTCTTTCATAAAAGTTTTTATAAACATTTGAACTTGACAAAAGATCTTTATGATTGCCAGAGTCTATTATTTTACCCTGATCAACGACATATATTTTATCTGAGTTGAGAATAGTTGATAATCGGTGAGCAATTACTACAGTAGTTTTATTTAATATAAGTTTATTTAGTGCAGATTGAATTTTTTCTTCTGTTTCAGAGTCTAGAGATGATGTTGCTTCATCAAGTAAAATTATCTTACTTTTTTTCAAAAATGCTCTAGCTATTGATAATCTCTGTTTTTCTCCTCCTGATAATTTAACTCCATTTTCTCCAATTCTTGTTTCATATTTATTATCTAAATTTTCAATGAAATCTTTACACATAGCATTTTCTGCTGCCTCATAAATTTCCTCTAAACTAGCATCTGGGTTTGCATACTTGATGTTGTTCAAAACAGTATCATCAAAAAGAGTTACATTTTGGTCTACAATTGAAATTTCTTTTCTTAAAGAATTTAAGTTTATTTTTGAAATGTCTTGTTGATCTATCTCGATATTACCTTCATTAGGGGAATAAATTCTTGGTATCATATTAAGTAAAGTTGATTTTCCTGATCCACTATGTCCGACTAGGGCTGTCATTTTTCCCCCTGAAAATTTAGCAGATACATCTTTTAAAACTTTATTTTCGAAATTTGACTTGTAAGAAAAATTAATATTATTAAATATAATATTACCTTCTTTTAAATCTAAGCTCTTGTTGTTTTTATTAGAATTAATCTCAACTTCCATATCTACTATTGGCAAAATTCTTTTTGCAGCTGCTAACCCTTGACCAACTGCAACGTTTACCTTTGTAAGAGTTTTAACTGGCTGGTAAGCCAGCATCATTGCTGCTAAAAATGAAAAGAAATTATTAATTCCCAATTCTTCATTAATTATAAGTTTTCCAGAATAAAAAATTAATATTGCAATCATTATACCTGTCAGAACCTCCATTACTGGAGCAGATCTTATATACACGGCAGCAATTTTTGCAGATTTTTCTTTAAGATTATTTACAAATTTTTCAGATCTAAATTTTTCATAATCTTCTCGTTGAAAAATTTTTATTATTTTATGATTTTTAAATAAATCAATTAAATATCTGTTTAAATCTCCAGATCTTTCTTGTGCCTGAGTAGAAACTTTCCCCATTCTTTTACCAAGAACTTTAGCAGTTATAGATGCTAATGGTATCATAATTATTGCTATTAAAGATAATTTCCAATTTTGATAAAACATTACCATTAATAGTCCAATCAATGTTAGACCGTCTTTAAATAAACTTAGGAATGCCTCTGCTAACATCCTTGTTATTTGTTGAACATCAAAATTTAAATTTGAAATATAATTACCTGAGTGCTTATTTTCTATATTTTCTGTATCTGCTTTGATGAAGGAATTAAGCATATCAATTTGGATAATTTTTTTTACCTCTTCACCAACATTTATCATAATTAGTTTTGCAAAATAAAGTGATATACCTTTAGTTGTAAAAGCTAAAATAATTGCAAATGGAATTAGTACTATTAAGGTTTGATCTTTATTTATAAAGATTTTTTCAATAGCAGGGTCTAATAACCAAGCTGTTGCAGAAGTACTAATTGCAACTAATACTGATAATGAAGCAGCTAAAATAATTTTGACTATGAACCTGCTTGTGTATTGATTATAAAGTCTCTTAAAAATATCAGTATTATTCATCAATATATTAAATTAGTTTTCCAACAAAAATATTTATTAGCACAATCAGTCCAAAGAAATTATTGCTTTTAAATTTGGCTAGACAATCATTTGTATCAGAAATATTTAAATTTTTGATTTGGAATATAAAAAGTTGTGCCGTTGGTATAATTAAAAACATAAAATAAAATATATTAAAATTCATATTTATTCCTACGAAAATTAATGAGATAATAAATACCAAATAGCAAAATAATAAAAATTTTTTTGGATCATTCTTAAATTTAATTGAAGTTGATTTTACTCCTATAATTTCATCATCTTTAATATCTTGAAATCCATATATTGTGTCGTAGCCGAGTGTCCAAAATATGGCTCCCGCATAAAAAACTATAGAAACTAAAGATATATCGTTAGACATAGAGATCCAAGCTAAGACTAGACCATAATTGAATGTGATTCCTAAAAACAATTGTGGCCAATAAGTAATTCTCTTCATCAAAGGATAAGTGAATGCTAATGGCATTGATAACAACGCCATGTAAATTGTAAATTTATTAAAATTTATTAATACTAAAAAAGCTAATCCACACAATGCAATTGAATAAATTAAAGCAAGTTTTATTGATACTTTACCAGATGCTATAGGTCTTTTTTTTGTACGCTCAACTTTTTTATCAAAATTTTTATCGGCTATATCATTTACGATACAACCCGCCGAACGCATCAAAATTGAACCAGCTAAAAAAAGTAAACTATAAAAAATATAATTATTTAAAGAAGAACTAAAATCATAAACTAAGGTTAGACCCCAGATGCAGGGCCAAAATAATAGCATAAAGCCAATAGGCTTTTTTAGCCTAGTTAAATCTATAAAAAGTTTTAGTTGGTTCATAATTTACTTGTAAATAACAAAGGCAAGATTCATAATCAAATTGATTCGTATGAATATAGATTACACAGTCACAGCGTTAATGTTTCCAGCAATTCCTTTGATGATGGCTGTTTATAGTAATAGATTTCATTCTTTGAGTATATTAATTAGACAGCTTCATGATGAACACGTTTATGAAAAACATATTCCACCAGAATGGAAAAAACAGTTTATCAACCTCAGTGGAAGAATAACTCTTTTAAGATGGACAATACTTTTTTCCTCATTTGGATTTCTTTTTAATATGTTGACTGTATTTGCACTTTATTTGGATGAGTTTTTTTTAGCTCGTGTAATTTTTGGTTCGTGTTGCTTATCAATGATTATTTCAATAATATTTTTTATTAGAGAGATACAAATATCTACTAATGCACTTAAGCTTCATATGTCAGATATGGATGTTGATGTTAATTAGGAACTATTACAGCTGGGCCTAAAATTTTTCTTCCTTCAAGATCTTTATGCGCTTCAACAACTTCTTCTAATTTGTACTTTTTAAAAATTTTAATTTTAACTTTACCAGAGCTAATTTTTTCAAACATTGTTTTTGAGGCTTCATCTAGCTCTTTTCTAGTTGATAGGTATTGCTGCATTGATGGTCTTACAAGGTAAAGACCTTTTGGTTGAATAACTTTTGGTACATTAATATCTGACAAAGGTCCAGATGCATTTCCAAATGAAACCATCATTCCTCTTACTGCCAAACATTCAATAGATCCATCTAATGTATCTTTACCAACTCCATCATATACAACAGGAACACCTTTGCCGTTAGTAATTTCTAAAACTTTTTTTGCAAAATCTTCTTTATTATAATTAATTACATGATCGTAACCATTCTCTTTTGCAATATTTATTTTTTCATCTGATCCAACTGTACCTATAACAGTACACCCTAAACTTTTTGCCCATTGCCCAAAAATTTGACCAACACCACCGGCAGCTGCATGAAATAAAATTGTTTCTCCTGATTTGACTGGGTAAGTTTTATGTAAAAGATAAAAAGTTGTTAATCCTTTTGTCATTAAAGTTGCTGCTATTTCAAGATCAATACCATCTGGCACCTTTACTAAATTTTTAGTTGGGTAATTTCTATGAGAAGAATAAGAACCTAAAGGAATACCTGCATAAGAAATTTTATCTCCAACTTTAAAGTTTTTTATATTTTCTCCAACATCAGTAATAACTCCAGCACCTTCTAAACCTAAACCAATTGGTAGTTTTAATGGGTACAAACCTGATCGATGGTAAGTATCAATATAGTTAAGCCCAATTGCTTTTTGTTCAATGGTTACTTGATCTGGGCCAGGCTTATCTAAAGATATGTCTTTGACCTCTAAAACTTCAGGTCCACCAGTTTTATTAATTTCTACAGCTTTCATAATTTATTTTACAAATGTACCATTATGATAATCTTGAACTGCTTGCAAGATTTCTGCTTTAGTATTCATGACAAATGGTCCACCTCTAGCTATCTCCTCATTAATCGGCTTACCTGAAATAACTAAGAACTTGGCATTTGATTTAGCTTTAACTGTTAAATCTTCACCCTTTGTTAAAAGTATTAAAGTACTATCTTTAACATTTTCGTGTTTATTTTTACCAATTTCAATTTCACCACTAATTAAATAAACAAAAGTATTGTGAGTAGATGGTAATTTAAAATTGAACTCTTTATCTTTGTTTAATTCTACATCAAAATAAACTGGCTTAACGTTATGACCTTTTACTGGTCCTTCAGCTTTTTCAAATTTACCTGCAATAACTTTAACTTGTTTTTCATCATCTTTATGAATACTCATTTTATCTGCATCTATATAAATGTATTCAGGCTTACTCATCTTTAATTTAGCTGGCATATTAATCCATAATTGAAAACCATGTAGTCTTCCTTCTTTCATAGCAGGCATTTCAGAATGAATAATTCCACTTCCTGTTTTCATCCACTGAACATCCCCTGCAGTCATTCTACCTTCACCACCGGTGCTATCTTTGTGTTCAAAATCTCCTGCTAACATATAAGTAACTGTTTCAATTCCTCGATGAGGGTGGGGTGGAAATCCTGCGATATAGTCCTCACTATTTTCTGATCCAAATTCATCAAGCATTAAAAAAGGATCAAAGTAATTTGGCTCAACACCAATACTTCTTTTTAATTTAACTCCAGCACCATCAGAAGCAGGGATGGGGTCAATAATTTTACTAACTTCAATATTTTTCATATTTTGTAAATAAGAATTTTTTATAATATATCAAGTAACTTACTTAGATCTTTGATTTGATGCTTTGGTACATAATCTAGATTATCAAAAGTATTGTTGCTTCTATTAACCCAAATAGAATTATAACCATAGTTTCCACCACCTGAAACATCCCAAGTATTTGCACTTAAAAAAACAACTTCATTTTTTTTTATATTATATTTTTTAATTGGTATATCGTAAACTTTAGTGTCTGGTTTATAAACTCCAACCTCTTCAATTGAAAAAATATCATCAAATATATTTTCTAAATTATTGCTCTTAACCAACTCATTAAGAAGGGAAGGTGTACCATTTGAAAGAATAGCAAGTTTAAAATCTTTTTCTTTTAATGATTTTAAAACTTCAGGTACTTCTTTGAAGGGGGAAAGAATTTTATAAAGATCTAATAACTCATTTCTCATTGAAGAATCTATCTTATAAGCTTTCATTGATTTTTCCAAACTATCCTCTGTTACTTGCCAAAAATCCTTGTGACGTTTCATTAAACTTCTAAGCCAAGTATATTCTAATTGTGTTGTTCTCCAATAATTGGAGAAACCTTCCCACTTATCACCTATTTTATCTTTACATTTTTCAGCAGCTGAATTGACATCAAATAAGGTGCCGTAAGCATCAAAAATTATTGCTTTAATATTTTTCATAAACTAACTTACCAATATGAGTAACATTAGATTATTTTATTCAAAAAGTTTATCTCTTAATTTGACTGACAAACTTGATAAATCTCAATCTCACTATGTTTCAAAAGTAATGAGACTTAAAGAAAAAGAAGTTTTTTCTCTTTTTAATTTTAGTGGTGAATGGGAAGCGAAAATCGTAAATATCACAAAAAGCATAGTTGAATTTAATGTTACAAAACAATTAAGACAGAAAGAAAATACCAAAGAACTCTGGTTAGCTTTCTCTCCAATCAAATCAAATTTCTTTAATTTCATGATCCAAAAAGCTACAGAGCTTGGGGTAACCAAGTTTTTACCAGTTATCTTTGAAAGGACGATTGTTAGAAAGATAAATAAAGCGAGATTGGAAAAAGTAATCATAGAAGCAGCCGAACAGTCAAATAGAATCACAGTTCCATCAATTGAGGATCCTCAAAAATTAAAAAGCTTTCTAAATAAAGATATGGATTTAATTTTTACTGATCTCAACACTTCTAATACAAAAATTGATCTTAATAAGTTAACAACCAAACCCACTTGCGTAATCATAGGGCCTGAAGGAGATTTTTCTGAGCAGGAGAGGGAAGAGATTCTTAAATTTAATGGTGTTCAGCCTATTAAAATCAATGAAAACATATTGAGATCTGAAACGGCTGTAATTTCTGCTCTATCGATCATAAATTATGCCATTAATTGATATTTTGTCGCTAAAAGTAAAAGTGTATTTTTTTAAAAGACACTCTATATAAGGTAAAAAAATGAAAAAATTTTTATATATATTTCTAACATTCTTTATAACTTCAAGCGCATTCGCTAATCAACCAGTTGATTGGCAACTAGGCTTTCAAAAGGCTGCTTCCGAGACTATGAGAGATATAGTTAACTTTCATGATAAATTGCTGTTACCAATTATTATAGCTATCAGTGTTTTTGTTCTATTTTTAATGGTTTATGCTTGTATTAGATTTAGAGCTTCAGCAAATCCAGTTCCATCAAAAAGAACTCATAATGTTGCTGTTGAAGTTTTATGGACTTTAATTCCATGTTTAATTTTAATCGTGATGGCGGTTCCATCATTTAAAATTTTATACAAACAAGATGCAATTCCAAAAGCAGACATAACTGTTAAAGCTATTGGATACCAATGGTACTGGGGATACGAGTATCCTGATGAAAATATTTTCTTCGACTCTTACATGATTGAAACTAAAGACTTAAAAGAAAACGAGCCACGACTTTTAGCTGTAGATAATGAACTGGTTATTCCAGTAAATAAAGTTGTTAAGGTAATGATCACTGCTAATGATGTTCTGCATGCTTGGGCACTTCCTTCATTTGGGGTAAAAAGAGACGCTGTACCTGGAAGAATAAATGAAACTTGGTTTAAAGCAGAAAAAGTTGGAACTTATTATGGTCAATGTTCTGAACTGTGTGGAATTAAACACGCGTTTATGCCAATTGAAGTTAGAGTTGTTACTGAAGAAGAATATCAAGACTGGTTGTTAGAAGCTAAAGTCAAATTTGCAAAAGAAAATAATGAAAAAGATCAATTTAAAAAACTAGCGAGTAAATAATATGTATACACAAACAGCATCACACGACGATCATCATACACCTACTGGTTGGAAACGTTGGGCTTATTCAACCAACCACAAAGATATTGGAACGATGTATCTAATATTTGCAATTATTGCAGGTGTGATTGGTACAGCATTCTCAGTTTTAATGAGAATGGAGCTGATGCATCCAGGTGATGGAATTTTAGGTGGAAACTATCATTTATATAACGTCTTAGTTACTGGTCATGGTTTGATCATGATCTTCTTTATGGTGATGCCAGCAATGATTGGTGGATTTGGAAATTGGTTTGTTCCAATTATGATTGGCGCACCGGATATGGCTTTTCCTAGAATGAATAACATTTCATTTTGGTTACTACCGACATCATTCATTTTATTAATAATGTCAATTTTTATGGATGGCCCTCCAGGTCAAACAGGTGTAGGAGGAGGATGGACAATATATCCTCCATTATCATCTACAGCAGGTCAACCAGGTCCAGCAATGGATTTTGCAATTTTAAGTTTACACTTAGCTGGAGCTTCTTCAATTTTAGGTGCGGTTAATTTTATTACAACAATCTTGAACATGAGAACACCTGGCATGACACTTCATAAAATGCCATTATTTGCATGGTCAATATTAGTAACCGCTTTCTTATTATTGTTATCATTACCAGTTTTAGCAGGAGCAATTACGATGCTTCTTACAGATAGGAACTTTGGAACAGCTTTCTTTGATGCACAAACTGGTGGAGACCCAGTTTTATTCCAACATTTATTTTGGTTCTTTGGTCACCCGGAAGTTTATATTTTAATTTTACCGGGTTTTGGAATGATCAGTCATATTGTTTCAACATTTTCTAGAAAACCAGTTTTTGGATACTTAGGAATGGCTTATGCAATGGTCGCAATTGGAATAGTTGGTTTCGTTGTTTGGGCTCACCACATGTATACAGTTGGTTTAAGCACAGATACTAAAGCATATTTTTTAGCTGCAACGATGATCATTGCAGTTCCAACCGGTATAAAAATATTTTCATGGATAGCAACTATGTGGGGTGGTTCGATTTCATTTAAAACTCCAATGGTTTGGGCTTTAGGATTTATATTTTTATTTACTGTTGGTGGAGTAACCGGTGTAGTTCTTGCAAATGCTGGAGTAGATACCGCAATGCATGATACTTACTATGTTGTTGCTCACTTTCATTACGTGCTATCTTTAGGAGCTGTATTTGCAATCTTTGCAGGTTTTTACTATTGGTTTGGAAAAATGACTGGTTATGAGTATTCAGAGTGGATGGGTCAATTACACTTCTGGTTAACGTTTATTGGAGTAAACTTAGTTTTCTTCCCACAACACTTTTTAGGCCTTGCGGGAATGCCAAGAAGATATGCTGACTATCCAGATGCTTTTGCAGGATGGAATTACATTTCTTCAATTGGTTCTTATATTTCTGTAATTGGATTGGTAGTATTTTTTATAAACCTTGCTTATGCGTTTTATAAGAAAAAAGCTGCAGCACAAAACCCATGGGGAGAAGGTGCTACAACTTTAGAATGGACTGTGCCATCTCCACCTAATTTTCATACTTTTGAAGAATTACCAAAGTTTGAAGATGAAGAGGGTGTTGAAAAATCTACTAGCTAAATATAGCAAACAAGATTTTTTAACTTTAAATTAATGATTAAGTCTAAAATAAAAAATAGGAACTTATCTCAAGAAGACACCTTTAATTTATCTGAATTATTTAAATTAATGAAACCAAGAGTAATGTCTTTGGTTATATTTACATGCGCAGTTGGATTGTTAATGGCTCCAAATATAATTCCAACAAAAGATGCAATTATTGGAATAATTTTAGTTTCAATAGGAGCAGGAGCAGCTGGGGCTTTAAATATGTGGTACGAGTCTGATTTAGATGCTCTTATGACAAGAACTTGTTTGAGACCAATTCCAACAGGTAAGGTAAATAGAAATCAAGCACTAGTATTTGGAATTGCTCTTTCGATTTTTTCTGTAATTGCGCTTGATTATTATTCAAACAGAATATCAGCTAGTTTATTACTTTTTACTATTTTGTTTTATGTGTTTGTTTATACAATTTGGTTAAAAAGAAAAACTCCACAAAATATAGTAATAGGAGGAGCCGCAGGAGCATTACCCCCAGTGATTGGTTGGACTATAGCTACTAATTCTTTAACTTTTGAGCCAATTACGTTCTTTTTGATTATATTTTTTTGGACGCCTTCGCATTTTTGGGCTTTAAGTTTGTATAAATCAGATGATTATAAAAAAGCGAACATACCAATGCTTCCACTAACAAATGGTGTTGAGAGTACAAAATTAAATATATTTGTCTATTCTTTAACAATGTTACCGGTAATTGTTTTACCTTATGTTATTGGCTTTGTGGGCATTACTTTTTTAATCCCTTCATTAATTTTGACAATTTATTATAATTATTTATGTTTCGAACTTTATAAATTTAAAAAAAACAAATTTGATGCAAAAAAAGCAAAATCTATTTTTGGATATTCAATTTTGTATTTATTTTTAATTTTTGTTCTTTTTTTAATTGATAAAATTTTATGATAACACCTGACAAAAAAACAAAGAAAAAAAATATTATCACTGCTATAGCAATTTTAGCGTTTATGGTTTTTTTATTTGTATTTACTTTATACAACGTTGGAGTATTTGATAGACAGATATGATTAAAGGCAAAACATTAACTCCTTTACTTTTAGCTGGGATTTTTATCCTTATGTTAGGATTGTCTTT
>CACJYE010000027.1 GCA_902597555.1 uncultured Pelagibacteraceae bacterium | reverse complement strand
CATTATTATTTAACCAAATTAAATGTGGAACTAAAATTACTAAAAAAACTTCAATTGTAATTAGATATTTAAAATCAAATTTTCTCTCCTTTTTGAAGAATATTAAATAAATAAATAAAAGGTCAATTGAAACCAAAAGATAAATAAATAGATATTTAGACAAAAAACCAAAAGCAGCAAAAAGACCTACTAGAAAACAATCTAAAAACTTTATTTCTTTGCCACTATATATTTTCCAAGAGTAATAAACAGTTAAAGACCAGAAAGGTAATTGACATACATTTACATTAAATTCTGGTGTAGTGAAGTTATAAAAAAAAATTGCTTCAATTAGTAATACGGAAATTAAAGCTAATACCTTATTGTTAAATATTTCATTTGAAAATTTAAAAACATAACAAAAAGAAATAATTACAAAAATTTGACTTAACAAATAATATGCCCAATCTTGAGATCCAAAAAATTGAAAAAATATTTCTGGAACAAAAGCACTCATCGGTGGGTGTTTATTGAAACCCCAATCTAAATTACTTCCCCAAGCTAACGCTTCGATAGTATCCAATGGTAAATTATGATTTGTGAGTGATGGAATCAGTGTCCAAAAAATTAGATGAACTGTAACAAAAATATAAAAAACATTATTGATATTTTTGTTATTAATGGTCATTTATAAATATTTATATCAATTAAGCTTGCTTGACACCCCTAATTTGCTGAATATACTCCGAGCGATTAAAATTACTCTATGCCAAAGACTGCTAAAGCAAGGAAAAAAGTATCAAAACCAAAAACTAAAGTTGTAAGCAAGTCAAAACCAACTACAGCTAAAGTTGCACCCAAAGGTCCTATAAAAATTTCAAAAGCTTATGTTCCAAAAGATACTGAAAAATATATGTGTGAAAAACATAAAGTATATTTCAGAATGAGACTAACTGAATGGAAGAAAGAACTAATCAAAGCTAACAATGAAGCTCTTTATAATGGTGGCATGGATGATAATAATATTTCTGCTGATATTGTTGATCAAGCAAACTCCTACATTGATAGCAACGTAGAAATGAAAGCAATCAATAGACAAATTAAATTGATATCTGAAATTGATAAAGCTTTGAGAAGAATAAGAGAAGATACTTACGGATATTGTCTTGATACAGCAGAGCCAATTGGATTAAAAAGATTAATGGCAAGACCTGTTGCTAAATACACTATTGCTGCGCAAGAAAAACATGAAAAAGAAGAAAAAGTTCATGCTGATGATTAGTTATGAGAAAAAAATCAACTAAAAAAAATTCTATTTCATTTCTTTTTGCTAAGAAATATATCTATTTTTATTACCCTTTTTTCTGGATTGTGCTTTTGTTATATTTATTTCTAAATGAATAAAAAATTAATTTTAATAATTGTTGTGATTGTGGCTATTGAATTTTCAGGTTATGGAATTCTTAGTACACTTTACAGATTATTTGGGTAAATTTTATAATTTAGGAATTTTAGCTTCCTTGTCCATAAAACTATAACCTTTAACTACAGCTTCCCTGCCTGCTATTTCCATATACCACCTGGATAGGTTTTTATAATTTTTTAAACCAATGTCATGCCATTCGTGTCTTGCCAACCAAGGCCAAGTTGCAATATCAGCGATTGTGTAATCATGTCCTGCAAGAAATTTTGATTCATTTAACCTTGTGTCCAATTCTCCATAAATTCTTTTGGTAATTTTGAAATATCTTTCTTCACCAAATTCACTTTTGCCTGGATTGTAGTGATGGAACTGATGATGTTGACCAATCATGGGTCCTACTGTTCCCATTTGGGCCATCAACCATTGATTAATAACTATTCTATCTTTTTCATTATAAAGTTTTCCACTTTTATCCCCTAAATACATTAAGATTGCACCAGACTCGAAGAGGCTTTTATTGTTCTCATGATCAATGATTACAGGAATTTTTCCAAATGGACTTAGCTTCATGAATTCTGGTTTGAATTGTTCATCTTTACCAAGATCAACTTTGGTTACTTTATACTCATAACCAATTTCCTCAAGCATAATGCTAATTTTCCATCCATTTGGAGTATTAGCAGAAAAAAGTTCTATCATTTTTTAACGCCAAGTCTTTCTTGTGCAGCTTTCGACGTAGTTGTAAATTCAAATCTTAATTTTTCATCAGGTTTAGCATATTTAAAACAGCCTCTAGCTGCCAATGCACCTTCATGAAAACCTGAAAGAATTAATTTTAATTTACCTGGATAAGAACAAATATCCCCAATTGCAAATATCCCACTTACATTAGTTTCGAAGTTTTCAGTATTTACATGAACAGTTTTTTTATCAATATTTAGTCCCCAATCTAAAATAGGACCAAGTTGCATAATTAAACCAAAAAAACCTAATACATAATCAGATTTAATTTCTTTAATTTCTCCTTCATCATGTTTAATTTTAACAGTTTCAATTTGTTTATTTCCACTTACAGAGTCCAATTGATATTTTGTAAATAAATTTAATTTTCCATGATGATTAAGTTCTTTTACTTTTTGAACACTAGACTCTGCTCCACTAAAACCATCTCTTCTGTGAATTAAATTTATTTTAGACATATTTGAAAGCTCTATTGCCCAATCTAATGCCGAATCTCCCCCTCCAAAAATTGAAATAGTTTTGTCTTTAAAAATTGATTTATCTTTAATCGAATAAAATAATGAACTACCCTCAAATTTTTCGCACTCTTTTACTGAAAACTTCCTTGGCTCAAAAGAACCAACACCACCCGCGATCACAATAGCCGCAACATCAAACTCTACTCCACCTGAAGTTTTAACATGCCATCGATCTTCAACTTTTTTAAGTTCCTCTACTCTTTCATTTAAATGAAATTTAACATTTAAAGGTTTAATTTGTGATAGAAGGTTATTTGTTAACTCTTTTCCAGTACATTCTGGTACAGCGGGGATATCATAAATAGGTTTGTCAGGATAAAGCTCAATACATTGGCCTCCTGCTTTATCAAGATTATCTACTATCTCACAACTTAATCCTATAATTCCAAGTTGATGAGCACAAAACAAACCTGTTGGGCCTGCACCTATAATTAATACATCTGTTTTATTCATCTAACCTTGCTTTGATGGAATATTTACTTCTAATCCGTCAAGCTCATCTGAAACAATTAATTGACAGCTCAACCTACTATTATTTTTTGGTTCAAACGCCATATCAAGCATATCTTCTTCACCATCCTCTTTTGTTGGAAGTTTATCTAACCATTCTTCTTTGACATAAACATGGCAGGTTGCACAAGCCATTCCGCCTCCACAATCTGCATCAATTCCTGGAATATCATTTTGAATAGCACCCTCCATAACAGTTAATCCTTTTTGAACATCAACAGTATGAGTTTTATTATTATGCGTGTGGTAAGTAATTTTTGCCATGCGTTATATATAAGTTCTTATCTAATTTGAGCAAGTAAGTAAAAACATACTTGGTCAGTTTTATACATTTTGTGGTTCAGGCACTTCCTTTTTAAAAAAGTAACTAGAATCTTCTTTTTGTTTCATCAAAGCTGGTAAAATTTCTTTGTAAGCTTCAAGTAAACCATTATTTG
The DNA here is from genome assembly GCA_902597555.1 of uncultured Pelagibacteraceae bacterium. Taxonomy (GTDB): domain Bacteria; phylum Pseudomonadota; class Alphaproteobacteria; order Pelagibacterales; family Pelagibacteraceae; genus Pelagibacter. Next base: position 10,701 of record CACJYE010000027.1, on the reverse strand, counting down.
TTCTAGGTAATTGATCTTTTATATGGTGATGAAGTTTATCTAAGTTATAGGATGGGACCGTTGGAAACATATGATGTGTTACATGGTATTCCATTTTCCAATATAAAAAGCTTAAAACAGGATTTAAATACATTTCTCTTGTTGTGTACCTGTGATCTTTAATATCTCTTGCTAAACCTGCATGTTGAGTAAAAGAAACAAGTTTGTGTAAAGTTCTTCCATAATATTTTGGTAATAAAAAAAATAAAACTGGTAGCCATGATAATGTAATTAAAGACCACAAAATAATTGCAATCCAAATCCCAACAAAAATTCTAGAATTTAAAATAACTTTTGGTTGTGCATTTTCTGGTATACAGTCTTGCATTACTTTTGTTTTTATACCCAATGCGTGTTGAATAATTTCGTATGCTATACTTTTTTTAAAATACAAAAGTTCCATAAAAGGAATTAAATTCATTAATAAACCTTTTGGAGTTTCTTTTAAATTATTTCCATATTCAATTTCATGATCAAATGGATTTTCTGTTGAATATGTATTTCCATGATGAACAAAATGTGTGTATCTCCATCTTACTGGTTCAAAATTAGAAAGATATGAAGAGATATAGTAAAAAAATTCGTTTAATAATTTTGATTGAAAAGCAGTTTTGTGACCTGTCTCATGCCATAATGGATTTGAAAAACCATAAATGTTTCCATAAACCAAAAACCAAAAAGCAGACCACCATGTGCCCCAAGTAATATATGCTAAAAATCCTGTTACTAATAACAATCCAAAAAATGCTGCAACATGTTGAAGCCCTTTTATATCAGATTTTTTTGAAAGTTCTTTGAGAACCTCTATATCAACTTTGCATCGATGCCATTTTTCTAATTTTACGTCCATAAAAAAAAATATGTATAATTGTTATACATAATTTACAAAAGGTAAAAAAAAAGGGCAAGTACAAAAATGTACCTGCCCTTAATTTAAATTTTAACTAATTACTTAGCTCTTCTTCCGCTTGAACTAGTTGCAGCAGCCCAGATTACTAGACCAAATGCAATTTTGTTAATGAAGTCAGCTAAGTTGTAAACGACGTTAAGTGAGTCAGCGTCTACACCACCAGTTAAGTAACCAAATACATAACCTAATGGGTAAATTGCCCAACCTACAGTAACAATCATTCTCATTGCTCCGAATGCAGTTACAAGAGCTTTGTTACCACTCTTCGATGCAGCTTTACCAGCCTCACCTGAGAATACTTCATAAAGAATGTATACCCAACCTGCCATTCCGATGATGAAACCAAGTGTTGCATTGATATATCCTGCTTCACCTAAGTATCCACCGATTAGCATAACTAATGAACCAATTAACAATCTCCAGAACATTCCAGAGTTTGCTTTACCAATAGCTGCTAGAATTAAGTAGAATTCTACCATCTGTAATGGCACAGTGATTAACCAGTCAATGTATCTGTAAACAGTTGGCGAGTCTCCAGTAGCAACCCATACTTCTCTCATATACATGTAGTGTATGAATGCAATACCAGTTACTAGACCAGCAACAATAACTGATGTTCTCCAGCCTGATGCGACATTGCCTGCTTCCATGAAAAAGAAAGCAGTAGCTGCTAACATTCCCATAGAGATAACCCAGAATGAAATTCCTACGAAGTCATCTTGCATCAACATCGTTGCGTCTGCTGCAATAGCTATACCTGAAAATCCAATCAGAGCCATAGCTGCTAAAGCAAACAGTTTAAGTTTTTTCATAAAAAACTCCCTCTTCGTTAGTTTTTATTTATTTAGTTTATATAAACTAGACTTAAGTTTCCCTAAGCCAATGTCGCGGTTAATAGCAAATTAAAATAGATAAATGAAGACTTAATTGTGACTAATTCTCATTGATTTTACTTAATTTTTAAAATTAAATACAATTTATAAGTTAAAAACCAAAAAAAATAAGGAATTCGAATCAAATTTTTATGTCCTCTAAGTTTAATCAAATTTACGAAAATTCTATAAAAAATCCTGAAAAATTTTGGCAAGAAGCCTCTGAAGATATCTTTTGGTTTAAAAAACCATCTAAAATTTTAAATAAATCTAACCCACCTTTCTATAAATGGTTCGAAGATGGAGTCACTAACACCTGTTATAACGCTTTAGACATTCATATTGATCAAGGAAGAGGACAAAAAACAGCATTAATTTACGATAGTCCTATTACAGGTAACAAAAGTCAGTTCACTTATGAGGAATTAAGATCGAAGGTCTCTAAATTTGCAGGAGTATTGAAAGCTCAAGGCGCTAACAAAGGTGATAGAGTAATTATTTACATGCCAATGATCCCTGAAGCAGTAATTGCAATGCTAGCTTGTGCAAGAATTGGTGCAATTCACTCTGTTGTCTTTGGTGGATTTGCCTCAAATGAGCTTGCAAGCAGAATTGATGACAGTAAAGCAAAAATATTAGTGACTGCATCGTGTGGTTTTGAGCCTGGAAGAACAGTTGAGTATAAGCCACTTGTTGATGAAGCTATTAAAATAGCCAGTCACAAAATTGAAAAGATGATTTTATTCCAAAGACCTGGTCACGAGGTTAAATTAAATACTCCAACAGAGGTCAGCTGGGAGGAAGTAGCTTCAAATGCTAAAGATGTTGACTGTGTTGAGATGAACTCAAATGAGTTTGCTTATATTTTATATACGTCAGGTACCACTGGTACTCCAAAGGGGATAGTTAGAGATATCGGGGGCCATATTGTTGCTCTCAAATGGACTATGAAAAATATTTACAACATTGATACTGATGATATTTGGTGGTCCGCTAGTGATATTGGTTGGATTGTTGGACACTCTTATATTGTCTACGCTCCTTTATTTAAAGGATGCACTACAGTTTTGTTTGAAGGTAAGCCTGTAGGAACTCCAGATGCAGGTGTATTTTGGAAAATAATATCTGAATATAAAGTAAAATCTCTTTTTACAGCTCCAACAGCTTTTAGAGCTATTAAGAAAGAGGATCCTGATGGTAAATTTTTCTCAAAATATGATTTAAGCAGTTTTGAAAGCTTATTTCTTGCCGGAGAAAGAGCTGATCCAGACACAATTAAGTGGGCTGAGAATTTGCTTAAGGTTCCGGTGATTGATCATTGGTGGCAAACTGAAACTAGTTGGGCAATTAGCTCAAATTGCACTGGTATTGAAATGATGGAAACAAAATATGGTTCAGCTTGTAAAGCTGTCCCTGGATATGATGTCAAAATCATTAAGCCAGATCAATCACTTGCAAAACCAAATGAAATGGGAGACATCGTTGTAAAACTCCCTTTGCCTCCAGGCACATTCCCAACTTTGTGGAATGCAGATCAAAGGTATAAAGAAAACTATATGTCTAATTACGAAGGTTACTACCAAACTTATGATGCAGGTCACATAGATGATGACGGTTATATTTGGATTATGTCTAGAACTGATGACATAATTAATGTAGCAGGTCATAGATTATCTACCGGTGCTATCGAAGAAGTTTTATCTGAGCATCAATCTGTTGCTGAATGTGCGGTACTCGGAATAGCAGATAAGTTAAAAGGTCAATTACCTATTGGATTAGTAGTATTAAAATCTGGTGTTGATAAAGATAATGATACAATTTCTAAAGAATGTGTTCAAATGGTAAGAGATAAAATAGGTCCAGTTGCTGCATTTAAAGTTGTAATTGTTATTAAAAGATTACCAAAAACAAGATCAGGGAAAATTTTAAGAGGAACTATAAGAAAAATTGCTGATGGTGTTGAATACAAAATACCTCCAACAATTGATGATCCTGCAATTTTAACAGAAATAAAAAAAGATTTAATTAATCACAAAATCTTAAAATAATGGTTAAAACTTATATTTTTTTAATCGCTGCAATATTTTGTGAAGTTGCTGGAACAATGTTGCTTCCTATTTCACAAAACTTTACAAAACTTATACCAACGGTTGCTCTATCTGCTTTTTATCTAACAGCTTTTTATTTATTAACTTTTGTAGTTAACAAACTTCCAATAGCAATTGTATATGCAACATGGAGTGGTTTAGGAATTTTTACTATTGCAATACTTGGATATATATTTTTTAAACAAACTTTAGCTTGGCAAGCAATTTTGGGATTATTCTTAATTGTGATCGGTGTAATTTTGGTAAATAGTTTTACAGGCAAACTTAGCTAAACTGTAAAGGAGTTCCATCAGGATCTCCTAAAATTTTTCCATCCTGCATTTTAATTTTTCCAGCAATAATAGTATGTGTTGGTGTTCCTTTAAATTTAAATCCATTAAATGGTGACCACTTACATTTACTTTCAATATTTTCATTTTTAATTTCGATTGTTTTGTTCATATCTACAATAGTAAAGTCTGCGTCATATCCTTCTTTAATAAATCCTTTGTTTTTTATTCCAAATATTTTCACTGGATTTTCACAAACAAAGTTCATCAATTGATTAAGTGATAATTTTTCATCATTTATGTGATTTAACATTACAGGCATTAAGGTTTGAACTCCTGGCATCCCTGAAGGAGTATTTGGATATACCTTATCTTTATTTTCTTTTAAATGAGGAGCATGATCTGAACCAATTGTATCATTTAAGTTATTTCTCACCCCATACCATAATCTGTCATAATGAGATTTATCTCTTAATGGTGGGTTCATCTGAGCATAAGTTCCAAGCTTGTCATAACAATCTGGAGCATAAAGAGTTAAATGCTGTGGTGTAATCTCAAATGTAATATTTCCTTTATGTTGAGAAAGAAAATCAATTTCTTCTTTTGTTGTAATATGAAGTACATGAGCTTTTTTATTGTGCTTTTCTGCAATTCGAACAATTCTTCTAGTAGATGCGATTGCACATTCTGCACTTCTCCATACTGGATGGGTATGAACATCTCCCTCTTTTATTAATTTCTTGTTTACTTTTAATATTGCTTCATCTTCAGAATGAACTGCAACAACTTTTGAAGCATTTTGAAAAACCTTATCTATATCCTCTTCTTCAGCTACTAATAAATTACCAGTTGAAGAACCTGCAAAAAGTTTAATACCACAACAACCTTCTAACCCCTCTAAACTTGCTAAATCATCCGCATTGTCTGCTGTTGCCCCAAAATAAAAAGCATAATTGGAATACATTCTGTTTTTAGCGAGATCTAGTTTTCTTTGAAACTCTTTCATATTTGAAGTTGGCGGATTGGTATTTGGCATTTCAAATACACTAGTTATTCCACCTGCAATTGCTGCTCTACTCCCTGAATGAAGATCCTCAGTATCTGTTGACCCTGGTTCTCTAAAATGTGTTTGAGTATCTATGCAACCAGGTAATACTGTATGGCCTTTTGCATTAATTGTTTCTTTTGCTTCTTTTGAAATTTGTCCAATCTGATGAATTTTTCCGTCTTTTATAGCAACATCAACATCTTTTAATTCACCATCGATGTAACATTGTCCGTTTTTAATTATAAGATCTAACATTTTAAAAAATTGTTATTATATTACATTCTATAATTAATCAATTATGAATATAAAAAACGTTTACATTTTAGAAGATAGAGCAATTCTTTATATTAACGGAGAAGATGCAAAGGAATTTCTTCAAAATCTAATTAGTAACGATATAAACAAAGTAAGTGATGTAAATAGTTGTTTTAGTTCATTACTTACACCCCAAGGTAAATTTTTATATGAATTTATAATTGTAAAACATAAGTCTGGATATCTTTTAGACTGTGAAAAACCTCAGGCAGAGGAGTTGTTCAAACAATTGTTACTATATAAGCTAAGATCAAAAGTTGAAATTCTCAATTTAAGTAACGAATTTGTTGTAGCTGCATTTTCTCATGAAAAATTTTTAACTTTTGATGAAGCGAAAGATCAACCTGGATACACAATTAAATACAGAGAAGATCCAATATTTTTGGATCCAAGAAATAAGGATTTGGGTGCGAGACTAATTATTAATTTAGAAAAACTTTATTTATCTTTGAAAAAACTTAATCTTCATGATGCAAACCTAAAAGAATATTATTCATTAAGTCATAGTATTGGAATAGTTCCAAAAGATTTAAATAAATTAAAAGAAAAATTGTTTGGTATTGAATGTAATTTTGAAGAATTAAACGGAATTGATTTCAAAAAAGGTTGTTATGTTGGTCAAGAAAATACAGCACGAATTAAATTAAAGAACAAGCTTTCAAAAAGATTGTTTCCAATAAATGTAATTAGTGGAAAACTGCACGAAGGTGAAAGTATTTATAACAATGAAGTTGAAATAGGTAAGGTTTTAATTGATAGCGACTACCCTTTTGCTTTAATTAAATACTTAAACGAAAACTTTGATGAAAAAGCAAATTTTAAAACTAAAGAAGCTTCAATAAATGTCAATAAACCTGATTGGATAAAAAACTAATTTTCTTATTTAAATAAATAAACAATCATTAAAATTATAAAAACTACAACAATCCAAATACTTAGATTTTTAAGAAATTGCTTTAATTGAGAATTTGATTGTAAAAAACTTGGTATAACTAAAAGCAAAACCCCAAACATAAATATTATTGAAAGTAATTTATCCATCAAAAACTCCTATATTAAATTCTTTTTGGTGCGGTCGGAGAGACTCGAACTCTCATGGACTAGGTCCACACGGCCCTCAACCGTGCCTGTCTACCAATTTCAGCACGACCGCGATATGTCCCATAATAAATGAATGACAATCATGATTCAAATTGGTAAAAATCCACATGGAATTTACACAAGAAGTACGTAAAGCTACAGATCCCATTTATCAAAAAATTTCTAAGGTTATGCCTGAAATTGAATGGTCAGTGCACGCTCCTTATATTCATAAAATCAATAAATTAAAAAAAGAAAAAAATGCTGTAATTTTAGCTCACAATTATCAAACGCCAGAAATTTATCATGGTGTGGCAGATTTTTCTGCAGACTCTCTTGCATTAGCAATTGAAGCCTCAAAAACTTCAGCTGATATTATTTTAATGGCTGGGGTACATTTCATGGCTGAAACTGCAAAACTAATGAGCCCAGATAAAAAAGTTATTCTTCCTGATATGGATGCAGGTTGTTCTTTATCATCATCGATTACAGGTAAAGATGTTAGATTATTAAAAGAAAAATATCCTGGAGTTCCAGTTGTATCTTATGTCAACACGTCAGCAGAAGTTAAAGCTGAAACTGATGTTTGCTGTACATCTGCCAATGCAGTTAAAATAGTTAAATCACTTGGTGTTAAAAGAGTAATATTTTTGCCTGATGATTATTTAGCTAAATATGTTGCTTCTCAAACTGATGTTGAAATTATTTCTTGGAAAGGAATTTGTATTGTTCATGATCAATTTAATAAAAAAGAAATAGAGGATATAAGAAAAAATAATCCAGGAATTAAAATTATTGCACACCCAGAATGTCCTCCGGATGTTATTGAGGCAAGTGATTTTGCAGGATCTACATCTGGAATGATTAAATATGTAAAAGATAATCAACCAAAAAAAGTAATGATGGTTACTGAGTGCTCAATGAGTGACAATATCCAGATAGAAAATCCAAATGTAGACTTTGTTAAACCATGTAATATGTGCCCTCACATGAAAAAAATTACACTTCCAAAGATATTAGATTGTTTAGAAAATGAGACAGGTGAAATTATCATGAACAAAGAAACGATTGATAAAGCTAGAATATCTGTAGAGAGAATGGCAGCTATTGGCAGATAAATAAGTGTCAAAAATAAAACTTAGTAAAGAATTTATCAAAAGTACTGTTAAGCTAGCATTAAATGAAGATCTTTACCCTTCTGGAGATATTACTTCGGGTTTAATTGATAAAGATAATATTGTTACTGTGAAATTAATTTCTAATCAAAAAGCAATTGTTGGAGGATTGTTATTTGCAAAAGAAGCATTTTCGTTAATTGATAATAAAATAAAATTTATTATTAAGAAAAAAGATGGCACAGGAGTAAAAAAAGGTTCTTTAGTTGCTTTAATTAAAGGAAAAGCAAAAAATATTTTAATTGCAGAAAGAGTTGCTTTAAATTTTTTGTCTCACATTTCTGGAATAGCAACTAAAACAAATGAATTTGTTAGATTAGCTGGTAAAAAGACTAAAATTTGTTGTACAAGAAAAACAATTCCAAATTTAAGAGTTATCCAAAAATATGCTGTTAGATTAGGAGGTGGCACTAATCATAGATTTAATTTAAGCGATGAGTATTTAATTAAAGATAACCATATCGCAATTTCAGATTTAAAAAGTTTAGTTTTAAATGCTATTAAAAATAAAAAAGGAAAAAAAATTACGGTTGAGGTTGATACAATCAAACAACTTAAATCAATTTTGGGTTTAAAATTTAATACTGTTCTGCTTGACAACATGAATTTAAAAAATTTGAGAGAAAGTGTTAAAATAGTTAAAAAACTTTATGAAACTGAAGCTTCTGGAAATATTAATTTAAAAACTGTTAAAGCTATTGCATCTACTGGGGTTAATAGAATTTCTGTTGGCAGTATTACACATAGCGTTCCTAGTGTTGATTTTAAATTAGAAATCTAATTTATGAATTTAGAAAGATCAGGTTTAAAATAGTTTGGACCTTTCATGACTTTTCCAGAGTCATTGTAAATAGGTTTTCCATTTTCATCTAACTTACTCATGTTTGAATTTTGGACTTCATCAAAACATTTATCTAGATCAATTCCAAATGCATGTCCTGCTCCATAGGTAACATATAATATATCTGTTAAAGCATCAGCTACCTCTAATAAGTCTTTATTATTCATAGCTTCTGTAAGCTCCTCTAGTTCCTCTTTAATTAGGTCTAACCTTAATTTATTTATTTTATCGCTACTAAATGAAGGTTTGGTTTTCACCTCCTGGCCAAAAGTTTTCATGAAAGTGCCAACTTTACTAAAATTCGACATAATGCTCCTGTATGTTTTTAAAAATTTATTGTATGTTAATAATTATTTGTTACTTAAAATTTATCAATGAAATTAAGAAAAGAATTTGACAGTATTGGAATTATAAATGTCCCAAATGATAAGTATTGGGGCGCATCTACTCAAAGATCCAACAAATATTTTAATATAGGTAAAATTTTAGTTGATGTTTCAATCATAAAATCAATTGCAATCATTAAGAGAGCTGCAGCAATAGTACATGCTAAAGATAAATTAATTGACGCTAGAATTTCAAAAGCGATAATCAAAGCCTCAGATGAAGTGATTAAAGGTAAATTAGATGAAAACTTTCCTTTAAAAGTCTGGCAAACAGGTTCTGGTACACAGACAAATATGAATGTGAATGAGGTTATAGCTAACAGAGCAATAGAAATTTTAGGTGGAAAAAAAGGAACAAAAAAACCTGTTCATCCAAATGATCATGTAAACAAATCTCAATCTACAAATGATGTTTTTCCAACTGCAATGCATATCTCTGTCGCTAAAGAGACTATTTCTAAAATGCTACCAAGCTTAAAAATTTTAGAAAAAGAGCTAAAAAAAAAATCTAATGAATTTAAAAACATAGTTAAAATTGGAAGAACTCATTTGCAAGATGCTACTCCATTATCTCTCGGACAGGAGTTTTCAGGATATCATTTTCAAGTAAAAAAAAGTATTGAACGAATAGAATATGCTTTAAAAGAGATATTATTTCTAGCGCAGGGTGGTACTGCTGTTGGTACTGGAATAAATTCTAGGAAAAATTTTGATAAAAAAGTAGTAAATCAAATTGCTAAATTTACTAAAATCAAATTTAAACCAGCTTCAAATAAATTTGCAGAACTTGCCGCTCACGATGCGATTGTTAATTTTTCTGGTGCTCTTAATACCTGTGCGGTAGCTTTAATGAAAATATCCAATGATATTCGTTTCTTAGGATCTGGCCCAAGAGCTGGATACGGAGAATTAATCTTACCTGAAAATGAACCAGGCTCATCTATAATGCCAGGAAAAGTTAATCCAACACAATGTGAAGCTGTAACAATGGTTTGTGTAAAAGTTATTGGTAATCATAATGGTATAACTATGGCAGGATCTCATGGTCATTTTGAGCTAAATGTTTTTAAACCTTTAATAGCTCATAATATCTTGCAATCAATCGACTTGATTTCTGATAGTACAAAAAATTTTGCTCTATATTGTGTTAAAGGAATAAAAGCTAATAAAAAGAAAATTCAAGAACATCTAGATAACTCATTGATGCTTGTTACTGCACTAGCCCCACATATTGGGTACGATAATGCGGCAAAAATTGCAAAAACGGCACTAAAAAATAATACTACTTTAAAACAAGAAACCTTAAAGACAGGATTAATAAATGAAAGAGATTACAACAAAATAGTTGATCCTAAAAAAATGATCTATCCAGAATAACTCTTAATTACTTCATTTAATAAATTTTTAAAATAAATTTTATTTTTAAGATTATTCTTTTTTAAAATAACATTACTTAGAATTTTATTAACATTTTGATTAAATTTGTTGTCAATTTTAATGTCTTTAAGTTCAGCTATTTTTTGATCAAAATTATAAGAAAAATTTAAATCAATTTGATTAATCTCATTTCTATAATTTTTTGGTGTTAGAAGAAATTTATATAAATTATTATAATCTTTAACTTTTATCTTTAGCTTACCATCCAAAACTAATTCACC
>CACJYE010000026.1 GCA_902597555.1 uncultured Pelagibacteraceae bacterium | reverse complement strand
TAAAATTAATTTCTTTCTTGCCTGTTCCTACCATGTCTTTAAAAGAAATAGTTTTATGACCTAAATGAATTTCTGATAAAGTATCCATATTATGTCTATTTTTTCCAGCATCTAAGACATAAGACATCAGCATTGTATCTTCCATTGATGAAAGCGTTATTCCACACTTAAAAAGTACGATAAAATCAAATTTTATATTTTGACCTATTTTTTTAATACTAGGATCTTCTAATATTTTTTTTAATTTTTTAATTACAGCATCTTTTTTAAGACACTTGGGTGACTTGTGACCAACTGGTATATAACATGCTTTTCCAATTTTAGAACAGAGAGAAATACCCACTAAGTCTGCTTGGTGAGGATCTAATGAAGTTGTTTCCGTATCAACTGCAACTTCACCAACCTCTTCTGCCTCTTCTATCCATTTATCAATTTCATCTAAGCTATTAATTAAGTAATAATTTTTATTATTTATCGTTTGTTGTTTTTCTAGATTTTGAGTTACAATCTTATTACTTTCTAATTCAGGTTCTCCATAAGCAGAAATTGCAGAGCTTAACAACCTGTTAAATTCCATTTCTCTTAAAAATTTATATAATTTATCTTTATTTATATTTTGTAATTTAAATTCACTTAACTCTCTATTAACAGGAGATTTATGATCTAGTGTTACAAGTTTTTTACTTATTAATGCTTTATCCTTATTCTCTATTAATGTTTCTCTTCTTTTATTTTGCTTAATCTCATGAGCAGATCTTAGTAAATTTTCTAGAGTGCCATATTTATTAATAAGCTCTGCAGCCGTCTTAATACCTATACCTGGAACACCAGGCACATTGTCACTACTGTCTCCTGCTAAAGATTGCACATCAATAACTTTTGAGGCGTCTACTCCAAATTTTTTTACTACATCATCATCAGTTATAAATTTGTTTTTCATAGGATCAAAAATTCGAACCCCTTTTTTGTAAAGCTGCATTAAATCTTTATCTGATGAAACAATTGTAACTTTTGCACCTTTTTTAAGGATTTGATCCACATATGTAGCTATTAAATCATCTGCCTCATAATTTGGAAGATCTACAGATGGCAAATTGAATGCTAAGACTGATTTTCTTATGTAATCAAATTGTGGAGCTAAATCGTCAGGCGCCTCTGATCTATTAGCTTTGTAATCACTATAAATTTCATTTCTGAAAGTTTTTCTTGCTGAATCGAATATTACTGCAAAATGTGTTGGTTTTTGCAAGTTTTGATCAGATTTTGAGTCCTCTAATAATTTAAATAACATACTGCAAAAACCACTTACAGCACCAGTTGGAAGTCCATCACTTTTTCTACTCAATGGAGGCAAAGCATAATAAGCTCTAAATATATAACCAGAGCCATCAATCAAATAAAAATGATCTGTTTTTTGAATTTTATTCATGAAGTATAATTAAATATTATAATGATAACATATTCTGTATATAAAAAAATTTCCTTTAAATTATTATAACAATTATAAGTAGATTATTTTTTATATTTTGAGTATTATTTAACAATGGAATTAACAAAAAATCTCGCGCAAGGTAAACTATTTAAATCTCTGGTTGTTATTGTTCTTGGTTCAATAGCACTAACCATATCAGCAAAGATCAAAATTCCTTTCTATCCAGTTCCTATGACTATGCAGACATTTGTTGTATTATTTTTAGGAATAAGTTTGGGGCATAAAATTGCACTAGCTACAATTGGTCTATATCTAGTTGAAGGTATTGCAGGACTTCCCGTATTTTCAAATTCTCCTGAAAAAGGTATTGGATTAGTTTACTTTACAGGACCAACAATGGGTTACTTAATTGGTTTTTTAACGGCTGGTTACTTAGCTTCTAAAATAAAGATTGATGATAATTTTTTCGTTATTTTATTTAAGTTAATTATCGCTACTTCAACAATCTATATTTTGGGTCTTATTTGGCTTGGAACATTGATTGGATGGGATAAGCCAATTTTTGCTTTAGGTGCAAAACCATTTCTATTAGCTGAAATTTTCAAAATTATGCTTTTGACTCTCTTGACTAAGCAAATAATTAAAATTAAAAAATTTATCTAGGTGATCTTTTAGATAGAATTCTTTGAAGAGTTCTTCTGTGCATTTTAAGTCTTCTGGCTGTTTCTGAAACATTCCTATTACATAACTCGAAAACTCTATGTATATGTTCCCACTTAACTCTGTCAGCAGACATGGGGTTTTCTGGTGGGGCTGCTTTTTTTGAAGGATCTGCCAATAATGCTTTCTCTACATCTTCTGCATCAGCAGGTTTAGCTAAATAATCTATAGCACCTTCTTTAATCGCAGCTACTGCAGTTGGAATATTTCCATAACCAGTTAACATGATAATCCTACTATCACTATTTGAGGACTGAATTTCTTTTACAACCTCAAGTCCATTACCATCTGCAAGCCTTAAGTCTACAACAGCAAAACCAGGTTTTTTTGATTTTACAGATTCAACTCCCTTTTGTACACTCTCAGCTTGAAAAACCTCAAATCCTTTTTTTTCCATAGCTCTTGCTAAACGCTCACGGAAAGGATTATCATCATCCACGATTAATAATGACTTATTATCAAAATCGCTAAGATTCTGTAATTTTGCTTCTTCTTTCATGATACTAATATGGGGTCTCTGCAGGGAATTACAATATATGAATTTTACGCATTTCTGGCTTGAATTATTTGCTTTACATTGGTGTTGTTTACTTTATATGCCAAAAAATATTAAAGTTTTTTTTAAAAAGACTTTTTTTTATTAAATTTTTTTTGGAGGCATTAAAAATGCAAAAATTTAAATCAGTTGAAGAATTAGTTAATCAGCTGAAACCTGAAAAACCAGTTTACTGTATAAGAAAGAATTCCATAAAATCTGCCGTTAAATTTTTCCTAAACAAATTTCCAGGAAGAATTTTATATGCAGTTAAAACTAATCCACACCCTGAAGTAATCAAAACAATCATAGAAAGTGGAGTTGAAGAATTTGATGTAGCATCAATCGAGGAAATTAAAAATATTAGAACTTTTAGCAGAAATGCTAAATGCTCTTATATGCACACTGTAAAAAGTAGGGAAAGTATAAAAGAAGCATATTTTAATTATGGTGTAAAAACTTTTTCATTAGATACTAAAGATGAACTGATTAAAATAATTGGAAGTACAAATAGTGCTAAAGATTTAGAGTTATTTGTAAGAGTTGCTGTTTCAAATGAACATGCAGAAATTGATTTATCTAAAAAATTTGGTGCTTTAACATCAGAAGCAATAGGCTTATTAAGACTTGTAAAACAACATGCTAAAAAAATTGGTTTAAGTTTTCATGTTGGTTCACAATGTATGCATCCAATTTCTTATGCGAAAGGAATCAGTGAAATTGGAAATATAATTAAAAAAACAAAAATTATTCCAGATTATATTAATGTAGGTGGAGGTTTCCCTACAATCTATCCTGACTTAATTCCACAATCTTTAATTAGTTATTTTAATGAAATAAATAAGAGTTTAGAAAATTTAAAGCTTGAAAAACTTCCTGAAATTATTTGTGAGCCTGGTAGAGCTATAGTTGCAGAAAGTGGCTCAACAGTTGTAAGAGTAAATTTAAGAAAAAAACAAAAGCTTTATATTAATGATGGTACCTATGGCACTCTTTTTGATGCGGGTACACCTAACATTGTATTCCCATCTAGAATGATTAAAGAAAATTCTAATAAAATAATTTCAAAAAAATTAACTGCTTTTGATTTCTTTGGACCTACATGTGATAGCATGGATTATATGAAAGGTCCTTTTTTGCTTCCAAATAATATTAAAGAAAATGATTATATTGAACTTGGTCAACTTGGGGCATACGGATTGACATTTAGAACTCAATTTAATGGTTATTACTCAAATGAAATTTACGAAGTTGAAGATAATCCAATAATGACAATGTATGATAAAGACATTAATAAAGCTAACATGGTAGCTTAATGTCGAGTCAAAAAAATCTAGGTCATAACAGTAAAAGAGATTTATTAAAAAATCCTGTTGAACACATCGATATAACTTCTTTTGATAGTAGAAAAATTATTTCCTCAATGGAAAAAATGTCATTTGTTTCTAGAGAAATAGCAAATGCTGCTAATATTTATAACGAGATGCTTAAAGATAAAGATTGTACAATTTTCCTTACTTTAGCGGGCTCTACTTCGGCAGCTGGATGCATGAATATTTATAAAGATTTAGTTAAATATAATATGGTAGATGCAATCGTTGCAACAGGTGCCTCAATAGTAGATATGGATTTTTTTGAAGCTCTTGGTTTTAAACATTATCAAGGTTCACAATTTCAAGATGATACTGAGCTGAGGAATAACTATATAGATAGAATTTACGATAC
This sequence comes from uncultured Pelagibacteraceae bacterium, assembly GCA_902597555.1. Classification (GTDB taxonomy): domain Bacteria; phylum Pseudomonadota; class Alphaproteobacteria; order Pelagibacterales; family Pelagibacteraceae; genus Pelagibacter. The sequence continues at coordinate 9,979 of CACJYE010000026.1, read as the reverse complement.
CTACATAGATGAAGAAGAGCTTCAAATGTGCGATAAAATTATATGTGAAATCGCAAATAACTTAGAAGCGAGAAGCTATACTTCAAGAGAATTCATTAATGAAATGGGAAAATATTTAAAGAATAACTCAAAGAAAAAAGATTCATTAATTGAAACCGCCTTTGATAATAATGTTCCTATTTTCTGCCCTGCTTTTACTGACTCAAGTGCAGGATTCGGTTTAGTTATGCATCAAGAACAAAATCCAAAAAAACATATGACAATAGACTCAGTTAGAGAATTTAGAGAATTAACAGAAATTAAAATCAAATCTAAAGGTTCTGGATTATTTATGATTGGTGGTGGGGTGCCTAAAAACTTTATTCAAGATACTGTTATTTGTGCTGAACTATTAGGAAAAGATGTAGACATGCATAAATATGCTGTTCAAATTACTGTTGCTGATAGTAGAGATGGTGCTTGTAGTAGCTCCACATTAAAAGAAGCAAGTTCGTGGGGAAAAGTAGATATTACGAAAGAACAGATGGTTTTCGCAGAAGCAACTAGTGTTTTGCCATTAATTGCTAGTGATGCTTATCATAAAGGTAAGTGGAAAAACAGAAAAAGAAAAAACTTTACAAAAATTTTTGAATAAAATTGAAATATCTCTCAAATAAATACGGATTTTTAGGAATTGATAATAAATTTAGCATTAAAGAAAAAGCTGTTATTGTTCCATTTGGTTTAGAAAAAACAGTCAGTTACGGGGAAGGAACAAGATATGGGCCTAAAGAAATTATAAAAGCATCTCATCAAGTTGAGCTATATGATGAAGAACTTAATTGTGAACCTTACAAAAAAATAGGTATTAAAACTTTAAAACCATTTAAAATAGATAAAAATATTAAAAAAGCCCTGAATAAAATCTCAAAAATTAATAAAGAGATTTTAGATAAAAAACTTTTCCCAATGACTTTAGGTGGAGAACATTCAATAACTCCTGGATGCATTGTTCCTTTTACTAAAAAATATAAAAATATTTGCCTCTTGCATTTTGATGCTCATGCAGATTTACGTCAGAGTTATAATGGAGAAAAATTTTCACATGCCTCAGCAATTAGAAGGTGTTTGGATTATAAAAATGTTTCTTTAATATCATTTGGGATAAGAAACATCTCGGAAAGTGAAATTCCATTTTTAAAAAAGAATTCTTCGAGAATAAATATTTTTTGGGCAAAAGATAAAAAAAAATGGAATTTGTCTAAATTTAAAAAACTAATAAAAAACAAAACTGTTTATCTTACATTCGATGTAGATGGACTAGATTCAAGTATTATGCCCGCAACTGGCACACCTGAACCAGGTGGACTGTTGTGGGACGAAACATTGGATATTATAAGAATTGCAGCTAAAAACTCAAAAATTGTTGGTGCAGATATTAATGAACTGTCTCCAATTAAAGGATTTAACTCTTATAATTTTCTAGTTGCAAAATTAGCTTATAAAATTTTGTCTTATAAATTTTTATATTAAACTTAAATTGGTTTAATAATTTTTAATAAAATTCTGAATGGTATCAACATTATTATAGCAACCAAAATTTTTACCGCCAAATCTCCAAGGGATAAAGTAACCCAAGGTACCCCTGTTGCATAAAATGATATTGAGAAGAATAAAAATGTGTCGACTGTTGATCCAATCAAAGATGAAGTAAGTGGTGCAACAAACCACTCTTTTTTTCTTAATCGATCAAAAATTTGAATGTCCAACAATTGAGCAGTAATAAAAGCAACCCCTGATCCAATTGCAATTCTAACCGAGATTAAATCTGCAAAATCAGTTGAGAATAACAATGTAAATATAATTCCTATTAAAAAGCCCAAATATACAATTTGCCTTGCTAATAATTTTCCATACGACCTATTTGCTAAATCTGTTATTAAAAAAGCTATTGGGTAACTAAAAGCTCCATAAGTTAAAATCTCATTTAATCCAAAATAGTTGATTGGGAACTGAACTAAATAATTAGAAGATAGTACAACAACCCCCATCATTATTGATAGGGTGATAAATAATTTGTTCATTAAGCTGATTTAGCTACAGGTTTCTTTTTAAAAGGGGATTTAATTAAAACTACTTTTTTTAACTTTTTTAATCTAGGAGATAAATTTTTATTTTTTACAGTTTTTAAAAATTCATCAAAACTACCTTTTTTATCAACTGATCTTACACCTGAATTGCATACAGTAAGTTTTAAACTCCTTCCAGTAAGCTCGCTTGTAAATTTTACTTTTTTTAGGTTAGGTAAAAATCTTCTTTTAGTCTTGTTGTTAGCATGACTAACATTATGACCTTTCATTGGAATTTTACCTGTAAGTTCACATTTTTTTGACATAATAACAGTGCCTATATAAGGGGAGATATTGAAGGCGTCAAGTTTAATACATTTAAGAAACAGTTTTATTTCCAACAATTTCTTTGAAATTTTTGACACCATCTCTTATTAGTAATTCTTTTAGGTCTTTTTTAATCATGCCAGCAATATTAGGTCCTTGAAATACCATGCCGGTATACAACTGAACATAGTCTGCTCCTAATAAAAACTTATCATAAGCTGCTTTACCTGAGTCAATGCCGCCCACTCCAATTATTTTAATTTTACCTTTTATTAAATTGTAGAACTTACTTATTAAAAGATTTGATTTTTTTTCAATAGGTTTTCCAGATAAACCACCTTTTTGATGTCTCTGTATATTTTGAAGTGTTTCGCGAGAAGCTTCAGAAGTATTTGAAATTATTATTGCACTTATTTCATTTTCTAAAAGTATTTCTGAAATTAAGTCAATTTGATTTTCACTTATATCTGGAGAAATCTTTACAGCTATAGGAATTTCAGATTTTAATTGTTTTTTTTTCTCTGAGACAGATTTTAATAACTCTTTCAATTTATTCTCATCATGAAAATTTCTAAGATTTTCAGTATTTGGTGAAGAAATATTAATTGTAATATAATCTGCAACTTCAGAAAATTTTTCTAATCCAATTAGATAATCATTCAATCTATCATTAGAATCTTTGTTTGGACCTACGTTTACACCTAGTACACCTAGTTTTTTATTAGATTTTATTCTGTTTAATATTGTATCTGATCCATGGTTGTTAAAACCTAACCTATTAATTAATGCTTGATCTTCTACCAATCTAAAAACTCTTGGTTTTTCATTCCCATATTGTTTTAATGGTGTAACCGTACCTACTTCAACAAATCCAAAACCCAGCTTAAACAAAGGGTTGTATACCTCGGCATTCTTATCGAAACCTGCCGCAATACCTATGGGGTTATCAAGATTTTGATTAAATAATTTTGTTTTTAAAATAGGATCATTTTTGTTTTCATCAAATATATTTGAAACTAGATTAAGTTTGAGTGATTGAATTGCTAAAAAATGTGCTCTTTCAGGATCTATTTTAAATATTAATGATCTTAAATTTGAATACATTATTTCAATTTACTAATTATCAACTCTTTTGTTTCGTTAACACCGAAAAAACTTATAAAAAAACCCATTCTAGGTCCATTTTCATCTCCAAATACCACTTCATAAATTAATTTAAACCAATCTCTTAAGTTTTCTGCATACCCATTCTCTTTACCTGTTGAATATATTAATGTTTGTATGTCCTCAGGAGACATCTGATCATTACACTGTTCTAAAGTTTTAACTAAAGCTTGTAGAGCTAATTTTTCATTCTCAGAGGGATTTTTATATTTTTTTTGAGCCTTAATAACATCATTAAAATACTTGATTGCATAACCAACTAGTCCATCAAAAATTGGAAAGTTTTTTTCATGAATGTTAGATTTATATTTTTTAACAAACTTCCATAATAAATCTTTATTATCAGCATTGCTTGTCTCAACTAAATTCAACAACATAGAAAAAGACATGATCATTTCTTCTTTTGGAATATCGCCATTATGAACATGCCAAACAGGATTCATTACCAGTTGTTGTTCTGTTTGTTTTTTTGATTTTTCAATATTATCAAGGTACTCATCTACAGCTTTTGGCACTATTTCATTATAAAGTTTTTTAGCTCTTTTTGGATTTTGATACATGTATAAAGATAAGCTTTCAGGTGAGGCATATTTTAACCACTGATCGATGGTAATACCATTTCCTTTAGATTTTGAAATTTTTTCACCCTTTTCATCAAGAAATAATTCATAAGCAAATCCAGATGGATGTTTTTTGCCGATTAAATTTATAATTTTAGTTGATAAAATTGCACTCTCAATAAGGTCTTTTCCATACATTTCAAAATCTATATCTAGAGCATACCATCTCATTGCCCAATCAACTTTCCATTGTAATTTACAATTTCCATCCAAAATACTAGATTCTAATTTTTTACCCTTATTATCAAAAATTATTTTAGAATTTTTTTTATCAATTTCTATAACTGGAATTTCGAGAACATGACCTGTATCTGGACAAATAGGTAAAAAAGGACAGTAAGTTTGTTGACGTTCTTTACCTAAAGTTGGAAGTATAATATTCATTATACCATCATAATTTTCTAAAATAATTTTTAAAGTTGGGTTGAAAAAACCACCTTCGTATAAAGATGTTGAGCTTTTAAAGCTATATCTAAAATTAAAACTATTTAAAAAATCTTTTAACATTTCATTATTATGTTCTCCAAAACTTGCAAATTTTTTAAATGGATCTGGAACTTGTGTTAATGGTTTATGTAGATTTTTATTTAGCAATTCCTGATTAGGAACATTATCAGGAACTTTTCTTAGACCATCCATATCATCTGAGAAAGTAATTATTTCTGCTGGTAAATCTGTAAGTTGCTTTAAAGCATTTACCATCATTGAAGTCCTTGCAACTTCTCCAAATGTTCCAATATGAGGAAGGCCACTTGGGCCATATCCTGTTTGAAGAGTAATTTTACCTTTTTTATCAATAAATGATTTTCTCTCACGAAGCATTTTTTTTGCTTCAACGAAAGGCCAAGCACTTGTTTTGTCTAAAATTTCTTTTTTAATCACGAATATATCTTTTATAAAAATCTTAAATTGGCGATTTTATTAATTCTTATAGAGTTGAAATTTATTTACCATAAAATAATGTTCTTTCAAAATGTCTAATTATAAAACTGTTTTTTTTACACTAGGAATTTTGCAAATAATTTTAGGGATCTCAATGCTCATCCCTATAATTGCTCAATTTATTTATTTAGAAATAGATTCATCATTTTTTGGTGCATCTATTGTTACTATAATTTTTGGATCATTATTTTTTCTTTCAAATCTAGACCACGACAAAAAATTAAATTTGCAACAAGCATTTTTATTAACTGCCTTGTCATGGTTAAGTATTGCTATTTTTGGATCTTTACCATTTATATTTTCGACTATGGAGCTTTCAATTACTGATGCTTTTTTTGAAAGTATGTCTGGTATTACAACAACTGGATCAACAATTATTTCTGACTTAGAGAATACACCAAAAGGTATTCTATTATGGAGAGCATTACTTCAATGGTTGGGGGGTATTGGTATAATTGTTATGGCAATTACCTTGATGCCTATAATGAATGTTGGTGGTATGCAATTATTTAAAATTTCTAGCAACGACTCATCTGAAAAAATTCTTCCTAAATCAAAAGAAATTGCTTTAAGACTTATTTATATTTATTCAGGCCTAACTGCTCTTTGTGCATTATCATATTGGGTATTTGGAATGGGAAAATTTGATAGTTTAACTCATTCTATGACTACCATAGCTACAGGTGGATTTTCTAATTATAATCAATCAATCGGATATTTTGACAGTGTTCTTATAGAAATATCATCGATGATTTTTATAATTTTAGGAAGTATTCCATTTATTGCATATATTAAATTTATTAGTGGTAATAAAAAAATATTTTTAAAAGATATTCAAATCAAAACATTTATTAAAATAATAATTATAAGCATTATTATATTATCAATTTATTTATTATTTAATAATAACGGAAACTTTAGTTTAAGATCTATTTTTTTTAATACAATTTCAATATTAACTGGAACAGGTTATGTTAATGCTGAATTCGATGGTTGGGGAAGTTTTCCTATAACAATATTTCTTGCATTAATGTTTATTGGGGGCTGTGCTGGATCAACTACTTGTGGAGTCAAAATTTTTAGAATTCAAATTCTATATTTATTTATATTAAATCAATTAAAAAAAATTATATATCCCAAGGGAATATTTGTAATTAAATACGATCAAGGATCTGTTGATGATAAATTTATTGCATCAATAATTTCATTTATTTATTTTTACTTTGTTATTTTTTTTATTTTAGCTGCATTATTGTCATTAACAGGTCTCGATTTTATAACTGCTATTTCTGGAGCAGCAACATCTATATCAAATGTTGGTCCAGGTTTAGGTCCTATTATCGGTCCTAATGGAGATTTTTCAACTTTACCTGATATTTCTAAATGGATCTTAACCGTGGGTATGATTTTAGGTAGACTTGAGCTGTTTGCAATATTAGTATTGTTCTTACCATCTTTTTGGAGAAATTAATTATGTCTGAAACAAAGAAACAAACATGGCTTGATTCTCTCGCAGTTTATAAAGATATTCGAATGGTAAGAATTCTTTTATTAGGTGCAATAAGTGGATTTCCATGGGTATTAATTGCAAGTAGCTTAAGTCTTTGGCTTAAAGAAGAAGGTCTTAGTAGATCAACAATTGGATGGGCAGGTTTAATTTTTGGAGTATACGCTTTCAATTATTTGTGGGCTCCCATTATAGATAGAATTCAAATTCCAATACTAACAAAAAAATTAGGTCATAGAAGAGGATGGATAGTTTTGATGCAATTAATTATTTTGTTAAGTCTTGTTGTTTGGAGTGTGATTAATCCAACAGAAAATTTGGCTTTATTAATTACTGTAGGTTTAATTATTGCTATCGCGTCAGCAACCCAAGATATAACTGTAGATGCATTAAGAATTGAACAGATAAATGAAAATGAAGGAAAATCAATGGCTGCAGGCGCAGCCATGGCTGTTGTTGGTTGGTGGACAGGTTATAAATTAGGTGGAGTTGTTGCTTTATTTACGGCAGAATTTTTTGAAAACCTAGGGGTAGCTGACTACTGGCAAGCAACTTTTTTAATTTTAGGTATTTTAATAATTTTAATGAATATTGGATTAATGTTTGTTCATGAACCTATAGAGACAAGCAGACAAGCAAAACAGAGAGAAACAGACAAATTAATTGAGGGAAAACTTGGATCTAGCAATATAATTACAAACTTTATCGCATATATTACAGGAACTATAGGCGGACCTATTATTAGTTTTTTTAGAAAAAATGGTTTTGCCATTGCAGCTGGAATTTTAGGATTTGTTTTCTTGTTTAAGATAGGTGAGGCATTTATGGGAAGAATGTCTATTGTTTTTTATAAAGAAATTGGTTTCTCCAAAGGTCAAATTGCAATTTATTCAAAAGGTCTTGGCTGGATAACAACAGTTGTATTTACTTTGTTGGGTGGAGTAATGGCCATGAGAGCTGGAACAATTAAAACTATGTTCTTTGCTGGTGGGTTAATGGCTATAACCAATCTTTTATTTGCAGTTTTAGCATGGACTGGAAAATCAGAAATTTTATTTGCAATTGCGGTTATAGCTGATGATATCACAGCAGCTTTTGCAACTGTAGCATTTGTTGCATTTATATCATTACTAGTTGATAGAACTTATACAGCCACACAATATGCATTGCTTGCTTCAATTGGTACTGCTGGTCGTACTACTTTAGCTTCATCCTCAGGAGCTCTAGTTGACTGGTTAAACGGAGATTGGGGAACATTTTTTGTTTTAACGACTATAATGGTGATACCATCATTAATTTGTTTGTGGTTAATTAAAAACAAAATTAAAATTGGTGCAAAATAATTTTTATTTCATAGGTACTTTTTCAAATATTTACAAAAATCCTTCGAAAAGATCTGAGGTAACTTCACAAATTATACATGGTGAAAAATTCAAAATATTAACAAAAAATAAAAATTGGATAAAAATTAAAACTTTATTTGATAATTATAAGGGGTTTATAAAAAATTCAAAATATATAAAAAAATTTAACCCTAATTACAAAGTCAGTTCACTAAAAGCAAAGATTTATAAAAAACCTGGAATTGGAACTAGCAATTGGCTTCCACTTGCATCCAAATTATCTGTATTTGAGCAAAATAAGAATTACGTAAAAATTGAAAAAATTCTATCCCTATGTTTAAAGCAACAAACAAAGAATACAATATTGCAGTTATAACCCCTGCCCATTCAAAAATTTTATTATTCATAAAAGTTTTTTAAAATTATTATAAAGGATTGTAGAGTAGTTATTCATATCTTTTATGTTATCTTTTGCAGATTGATCAAACTTTTCTAATGCACCATTACCAAGCTGATCTTCCAAAGCTTTTTTATACTCCGGTACACATCCCCACTCATTGACTGTAGTATCTTTTATTTCTATATGAAATTGAATTCCATAAGCATGGTTTTGATATTTAAAGATTTGATACTTGGTAATTGGGGAGGAAGCTAATAAAGTTACATCATTAATATTTTCAATACCTTGAACCTCATAAGAGTGCCATTGCAAACTTTTAATTGTATTAGGAAATTTTGAAAATAATTTATCTTCATCTTTTTCATTAGAGAAATTAATATCCATAATTCCTATTTCTGCTGGTTTAGACTTAACTACTTTTCCGCCCACCACTTCTCCTAAAAGCTGACAACCTAAACAAAAACCTAAATAAGGTTTTTTTAGATTAACAACAAATTCTTTAATTGCTTTCTTTTCTTCTATTAACCAAGGATATTCTTGTTCCATATAGGTATCCATTGGACCTCCCATGCAAAACATTCCATCAAATTTACCTAAATCCTTTGGTATTTTTTCACCTTCATCTAATTCAATAGTGGTGAGCTTAAATCCATCAGCCAGCATTAAATCTTTAATGTAACCTGGGTCTTCTATTTTGATATGTTGTAATACTATTATGTTCACTAAGTTTAGCTTAGCTTAGAACACTTCTTTGAACAATATTTTACTCTCTCCCAGTTCAACTTCCATTTTTTGCGCCAAGTAAATGGTCTTTTACAAATTGGACAAGTTTTGGTTGGTAAATTTTCTTTTTTCATCAAATTGTATTTTGTTTTATAAATTTATCAGCTTCTGATAAAATTAATTTTTTTCTCTCAGATTTCATTTTATCAAATATCCTTACCATCATAGATAGACGAGGATTTTTTAAAAAAAATTTTCTGTTTCGATCTATGAATCTCCAGTAAAGACCATCCATGGTGTTACACCACTCTCCTTTTTTAAAATCCATCATTTTCATAAAATAACTAGATCCACAAATATAAGGTTTGGTTGCAAAAATTCCTCCATCACTAAATAACCCCATTCCATATACATTGGGAACCATTACCCAATCTGAGGAGTCTACAAACATTTCCATAAACCACTTATAAACAATAGTTGGCTTGATTTCACAAAGGTTCATTATATTTGATAAGATCATTAATCTTTCAATATGATGTGACCAACCATGATCAAGGGCATTTTTAATTGCATAATCCAAAGGTGGAAGACCAGTGGTTCCATCGTACCAAGAATTTTTCATTTTTCTGTTTTGTTTGAAAAAATTTCCAGTTTCCATTTCTTGAGAGTATGACTGATAAATTCCTCGCATAAATTCTCGCCAACCAATGACTTGACGAATGTAACCCTCTAAAGAATTCATTCTAATTTTATTTTTCTTGTGAAAGTCTAAAACTTTTTGGACAACAAATTCAGGGGTTATTAAACCTAAATTTATGTAAGGACTTAATGCACTATGGAACAGGATATTATCTTTTTGATCAACTGCATCCTCATAATCACCAAAAAGATTAGATTTTTCTTTT
>CACJYE010000025.1 GCA_902597555.1 uncultured Pelagibacteraceae bacterium | reverse complement strand
TAGAAGAATGTTTGTTGGGGGAGTTCCAGCAATAATAAATAGAATTTCATTTACTGGTGAACTCGGGTACGAAATTTATGTAGCACCTCACTATCAATTAAAACTTTATGAAGAATTAATAAAAGCTGGAAAAGAATTTAATATTAAACCATTTGGTGGAAGAGCATTAATGTCAATGAGGTTAGAGAAAAATTGGGGAGCTTGGACTTTAGATTATAGACCAGATTTTACTGCGAAAGAAACAGGCTTAGACACCTTTATTAATTGGGATAAAGATTTTATTGGTAAAGAAAGTGCACAAAAACAAAATTCTTCAAATAAACTTATACCATTAATCGTTGAAACAAATGATATTGATGTAACAAATAATGAAGCCGTCATGAATGGAGATCAGAGTATTGGATATGTAACCTCAGGTGGGTTTGCTCATTTTGTAAACAAAAGTGTAGCATTTACTTTTGTTGATCAAAAAAAAATTAAATTTGAAAACAAAATTCAAGTAGAGATAAATGGAGATTTATTTAATTGTTCAATTATTAAAGAACCACTTTACGATCCAAGTGGTCAAAAAATGAGAAGCTAAATGATTTCAGATGAAGATAAAATAATGATGGAAACACTTTATTGGTGGGGTATACCAACTTTGTTTAGATGTAAAAATGATCCAAATCCAAAAAATTGTGATATTGCGTTAGTCGGTGTTCCACACAGCACAGGAAATGGAACCACTGAAAGGGACCAACACTTAGGTCCTAGAGCAGTAAGGAATATTTCTGCAATGTTGAGACGTTCTCATTTTGATTACAAAATTGATCCTTGGAAAGAAAATAAAATACATGATTTAGGTGATGTTCCTTTTCCAGAAGCGAATGATAATGAAAAATGTATTGAGAGAATATCAACTTTTTATGATCATATTGAGCAAGCTGAAAAACCAGTTGTATCAATTGGAGGTGATCATTCAATTACAGGAGGTATCGTTCAAAGTCTGGCTAAAAAAAATTCAAAATTAACTAAGGGAAAAAAAATTACTCTTGTTCATTTTGATGCGCATACAGATTGTTTTGAGAAATTAGACCATTTTTTAGGTGCAAAAAAATCTGCCGCGCATTGGGCATCTTATTTAGTAAGACAGGGAAATGTAGATCCCCACACAAGTACTCAAATCGGAATAAGAGGAAATCCTAGAACACTAGATTGGTTACAAGCAAGTTACGATATTGGATACCAAGTAATTACAATGGATGAATACAGAGAACTGGGTCAAAAAAAATGTACTCAAATGATTTTAGATAGATTAGGAGATAATCCTATTTATATTACTTTTGATTTAGACTGTTTAGATCCAACTGTTGCACCAGGAGTAGCTAACATAGAACCTGCTTATAAAGGATTTAATATGGACGAAGTTAGAAAACTTATTCAGTCTTTAAAAGGAAAAAATATAATTGGAGGAGATGTTGCCTGCTTAATGCCAACTAAAGATAGTCCAAATCAAATTACTGCTATGGTTGCATCCTCAATTATGTTTGAAATAATCTGTTTAATTTCAATTAATTTAAGAAATAAATAAATGTCACAGAAAGATGTGGGAAACAAAATTCCAATTTATAAACTTAAAACCACTGATCAGGTTATGAAATATTATGATGAGTGGGGAAGTAAAGATAAATACAATAAAGACATGGTTGATTGGAACTATACAGGACCTAAAGAAACCTCAGAAATTTTTAATAAACATCAGAATAATAAAAATATTTTAATATTTGATGCTGGATGTGGCACAGGTTTAGTTGGTATAGAGCTAAAAAAATATGGTTTTAAAAATTTTCATGGAGCAGACTTATCACAAACTTTATTAGATTCTGTTCCAAATAATCTTTACCAAAAATTAACAAAAGTTGATCTTAATAAAACAATTGATGCAAAAGACAATTCATATGATGCTGTTATGTGTGTTGGAACATTTACATTTGGTCATGTAAAACCAAATGCATTAGATGAGTTTGTAAGAATTACAAAATCAGGTGGGTTAATTTGTTTTACTATTAACGAAGGTATTCACGAAGAATATGGGTTTGATAAAAAAATAATAAGTTTAAATGAAAATAATAAATGGAAAGAACTAGAATTTTTTAAATCAGACTACATTGCTAGTAAAGATGTAAATGCTTGGTTAGGTTTGTATAGGGTTACGAAAAATGTATAGACCATTACCAAAAAGTCTTACTATTAAAGACTCTAAAATTGATGGTTTGGGCTTATTTTCTAAAACTAAAATTAAAAAAAATTCTTTTATAGGCATAACACATGTTAAACACGATGATTTTCAAGACATGTATATAAGAACTCCTCTCGGTGGTTTCTATAATCATTCAAAAAATCCAAATGTGACTAAAATATCATCAGACACACTTCCTAAATATGATTTTGGTCAGAATATTGAAATAAAAATTAAAGAATCTCTAGAAGATAAAAATAATAATAAATTAAAGTATTTTTATTTAGTATCATTAAAAGACATTGAACCTGGTGAAGAAATTTTAGCAAAATATACATTTTATGAATTTTGATATATTGTTTACCAAACCATGAAATTTAAAAGAAAAATAGCTCCAGAGATAAAACCAAAACAAAATTTTATATCAAAAAAAAGATTAAGAGAGGATCAAATTAATTTTGATAAACTAAGATCATATCGGTTAGATCGAGTAAAAAAAGAATTACAAAAAAATAATTTAGAAGCGTGTATTTTATTTGATCCGGTGAATGTTCGCTATGCTTTAGATACTGTAAACATGAGCGTCTATAATATGCATAATTTAACAAGATATTGTTTTGTTCCAGTTAATGGACCAAATATTCTTTATGAGTACTTTAATTGTGAAATTTTATCTAAACATTTAAATCTGATCGATGAAATAAGACCTGCAATCACATGGGACTACTTCAGTAATGGAGATCAGGCAAATTTACAATTATTGAAATGGATAAATGAAGTTAAAGATTTATCCAAAAATTATTTTAAATCAAAAAAGATTGCAATTGACGTTTTAAATGGTCCTGCGGTTACAGCTTTAAATAAAGAGGGTATCGAAGTCGTAGATGCAAAATTTATTTTAGAACAGGCAAGAGTAATTAAGTCACCTGATGAATTAACCTGTATGAAAGCAGCAATAGAAGTTGCAGAAAAAGGTGTATTAAAAATGAGATCAGATCTTGAGGCAGGTATGACTGAGGATGAATTGTGGTCAATTTTACATAAAACGAATATTGAAAATGGTGGTGAATGGATTGAGTGTAGAATTTTATCTTCAGGAGAAAGAACAAATCCATGGATGCAAGAGAGTAGCAATAAAGTTATGCAACAAGGAGAGATTGTTGCTTTTGATACAGATATGGTTGGTCCCTATGGATATTGTGCAGACATATCAAGAACCTTTGTTGTTGGAAATAAATTTAATGATGATCAAAAAAAAATTTATGCTATGGCTAGAGACCAAATAGATCACAATTATAGACTTATTAAACCAGGGATGAGTTTTAAAGAATTTATAAATAAATCTTGGGTACTTCCAGAGGAGTATTATGGTAATAGATATTCTTGTATGGTTCATGGAATTGGATTGTGTGATGAGTGGCCTCAAATAAGATACCCAACAGATGGTGGTGAAGAGAGTGGAACTTTTGAAAAAAATATGACAATTACTCTTGAAAGTTACATTGGCAAAGTTGGTGACAAAGAAGGTGTCAAACTTGAACAACAATACTTAATTGGTGAAAATGGTCTCGAATTAATGTCCCATCATCCATTAGAAGATATTTAATGAAAATTATTTTAGTAATGGGGTTACCAGGAGCTGGCAAAACAACTTTGGCAGACGAAATGGCACCCATATTAAATGCAAAAAGATTAAATGCCGATGAAGTAAGAAAAGCTGCAAATGATTGGGATTTCTCTGAAGAGGGAAGAGTAAGACAAGCAAAAAGGATGGCTGAAGCAGCTTTGAAGATTAAAGCAGAAGGTCATTATGTAATTGCAGATTTCATTGCACCAACACCTAAAGCGAGAAGCTTGTTTCCATCAGATTTTAGAGTATGGGTCGACACAATTAAAGCAGGAAGATTTGAAGACACTAATCAAATGTTTGTTAGTCCTAAGAATTTTGATTTTCATGTCACAACTCAGGATGCAAAATATTGGGCACCAAAAATAATAGAGGAGATAAAAAAATGACACATCAATGGGATAACAAAAAACCAACAGCACAAATGCTAGGAAGATGGCAACCTTTTCACGATGGACACTATACTTTGTTTAAAGAAATTATTAAAAAAACAGGACAAGTTTGTATTCAAATTAGAGATGTGCAAGGTGTAGATGATAATCCTTTTGATTTTGAAACGGTAAAAAAAAACATTGGAGACAGATTAAATCCTGAATTTGAAGGGCAATTTAAAATAATGTTAGTGCCTAATATTACAAATATTTGTTATGGGAGGGGAGTCGGATATAAGATTGAAGAAATAGTTTTAGACGAAGAAACTCAAAAAATATCTGCTACCAAGATAAGAGCAAAAATGAGAGAAGAGGGAAAGTTAAAATAAACTTAAATGAACGATAGATTAAAGACTATTGTAGATTTAGATAAATATCCAATACACGATTTAAATTCACCAATAATTAAAAATCTAATTAAAAATTGTAAAGAAGAACTTAATCAACATAGTTGTTCAACAATTCCAAATTTTATTCTACCCAAAGCACTCAATATAATGAATCATGAGTTAGAGGAACAATTAGACGAAGTTTACATGTCTAAAGAAAGTATAAATGCATACTTATATGCAAAGGACGATCCTTCATTACCAAAAGATCATCCAAAAAGAACCTTTATGAATAGATATAATGGATACTTAAATTCAGATTGTTTTCCAAAAGATTCTGAGATGAAATATCTTTACGAAACTGAGGAACTTTTAAAATTTGTATCTGCATGTTTAGGCATTTCACCTATTTACAGATGGGCAGATCCTTTAGCATGTCATGCGTATAATGTAATGAAACCAGATGGAGTACTCCCATGGCATTTTGATAGTTGCGAATTTACACTTAGTTTAATGATACAAAAACCTGATAATGGAGGTGTATTTGAATATTGTCCAAATATTAGAGGTCCTGGGAATGAAAATTTTGAGGAAGTGCAAAAAGTTGCAAATAATATTCTAAATGCGAAAGAACGTTTGCTGCTTGAGCTGTTGTCGTCGTCATATGATAATGATTTTCAGAAATTCTTGTAGTTGTTCCATCATCCATTACAATTCCATCTTCTCTTAACATTACACCATATCTAGCTTTACCAACTGGTAGTTTTAGCCAAGCATTTGTGTAAACTCTATTTAATAACTCTGCTGCATCAGGACCTTTGACATCAATTTTTCCTAAAGTTGTTACGTCACAAACTCCAACATTTGTTCTTACATTTTTGGCCTCTCTTTTAGAGGCCTCAAATAAATTTTCATTTCCTCTTTTATAATATCTTGGTCTTAACCAAACACCCGCATCAACAAAAACTGCATTATTTTTTTCATGCCATGAATGCATTGGAGATTTTCTTGTTGGTTTTGAGTGTTTTCCAACCTCTCTTCCTACTATTGCTCCAATAGAAACAGGGGTATATGGAGGCCTAAAAGTCGTATGACCTACCGCAGGAACAACTTTATTTTCAATTTCGGATACTAATTGTAATCCATTTAAATTACTTGTTTTTCCTTGGTCAGTTGCCATACCAAGAGTGGTATATCTTTTAACGTGTTCAATTGATCGATACCCTTCTCTTAAAGCTATTTCTACATCAGATACCGCTACATCGTTTTGAAAATCTAAAAATCTTTTATAATTTTTACCTTTTGGCAATGGAACACACCAAAACTTATCATGCTGAGAAAATTTCTTTTCAACAACATTTGGAATAGCTATCTTCTTATCATTTTCAGTAATTTTTTTTGATAATTCACTTCCTGCTGTAAATGAAGATTTTAAAGTTTCCTCTAGTGAAAATACCCCATTAGCTGCACCTAAAGTAATTTCATTTTGTTTTGATTGTCCTGGAACAAATGCATCAATCTCCTCTTTAAACTTTGTTTTATTTCCCGATTGTGAGGCTAAATGAATAGTTGGCGTCCAAAAACCTGAAACGCAAATACAATCACATTGTATATTTTCTATTTTACCAAGTTGTTTTTTGTCTTCAGAAATACTTGCAATATCTGCCGATTTTACTTTTTTGTATCCTTGTGCTGCAACAACAACATATGAATTTTTAATATTAATTCCTAAATTTTTTGCCTCATCAATTATTTCTGACTCAGGATTTTTTCTTGAGTCTAAAACAACTGGATCTACTCCATGTTTTTTAAATTCAATTGCTGTTTCGTATCCACTATCGTTATTTGTAAATACCAATGGTTTTCTTCCAACTAAAACACCATATACTTTTAAATATTCTTTAGCAGCTGAAGAAAGCATTACTCCTGGTGTATCATTATTTCCAAAAACTATTGGTCTTTCAATTGATCCTGAGGAAATCAAAACTTCTTTTGCTCGAATGTACCATAACCTTTTGTTAGGGTGATATTTTTGAGTTGATGGTAAATGATCACTAACTTTTTCTGACATCACGAGCATGTTGTGATCATAGTATCCAAAAATTTGAGATCTATTTTTTACAATAACATTTGGCATAGTTTTGAGTTCTGCAATTATCCCCTCAGCCCAATCTTTTCCTGATTGATTGCCAATATTGACATCACTAGTTAATAAAGATCCACCAAATCTTGGTTTATCTTCAGCTAAAATTACTTTAGCTCCATTTTTTGCTGCTGCATATGCACCAGCTAATCCTGAAGGTCCTGAGCCTGCAATTAATAAATCACAATATTCGTATTTATGTTCATACCTTTCTTTATCATGTTTAGTTGAAGCTACACCTAAACCAGCTGCTTTTCTTATGAAAGGCTCATAAATTCGATACCAAAAACTTTTTGGCCACATAAAAGTTTTGTAATAAAAACCTGCTGGCAAAAAAATCCTCAAAAAATTATTGATTGCACCTATGTCAAAATTAACACTTGGCCAACAATTAACACTTTTTGCTTCTAAACCTTCAAATAGTTCCTGCTCTGTTGCTTTAATATTAGGTTCTGTTTCACCATTTCTATAAAGTTGAACAACTGCATAAGGTTCATCTACACCTGCCCCAAAGAAACCTCTAGGTCTGTGATATTTAAAACTTCTTCCTACTAAATGAACTCCATTCGCCAATAAAGCTGATGCCAATGTATCCCCTTCATGACCAAAGTATGTTTTGCCATTAAATTTGAAGGATAATTTTTTTTCCCTATTTATTAACCCCCCATTTTCAATTCTAAAAGCTTGGGTCATTAAGCAACTTCCTCATCAGCTTTAAAAGTTCTAAATATTTCATGGGTTGCAGTATCTCTCTCAACCTTTATCCATTGTCTACATCCAGAAATATGTTGCCACAGTTCTAAATGTTTTCCTCTTAAACTTTTTCTATTATAAACAAAATCATCCCATTCTTGATCAGAAACTTCTTTATTGAGCTCAGGTCTTTTAACACTCGCGTCTCCACCGTATGAAAATTCATTTTGAGATCTCATTCCACAATGCGGGCAATTTATATAAAGCATTTATGATATCCAAGTTTTAGTGCCAAGTCCTTTTTCATCAATAAGATTACCTGTTCTAAATCTATTTAAACTATAACCAGCGTTTAACTCATGAACTCTGTCTTGTGCAATAGTATGAGCAAATGTCCAGCCCGAAGCGGGTGTGGCTTTAAACCCTCCATAACACCATCCACAATTTAAATATAAACCTTCAATGTGTGTTTTATCAATTATAGGTGATCCATCCATTGACATATCCATAATACCACCCCATGTTCTAAGCATTTTTAATTTACTTAAAAACGGCATCATTGCTATTCCTTCTGTTAATACATGTTGCAATGTTGGTAGATTTCCCCTTTGAGCATAACTATTGTACCCGTCAAGATCACCACCCATTACCATCTCGCCTTTGTCTGATTGACTTACATAAAAGTGTCCTGCACCAAAAGTAACTACACTATCTAAAACTGGTTTAACTGGTTCAGAAACACATGCTTGAAGCAAATGAGTTTCAATTGGTAAAGTCATATTTAATTTTTCAGCTAATATATTTGTGCTTCCGGCAACACATAAACCGACTTTTTTTGCTTTGATATTTCCTCTTGAAGTTCTTATTCCTTTTATTTTACCAGCAGAAACATCGAAACCTATCACCTCACAATTTTGAATTATATCAACACCCATATAGTCTGCTTGACGTGCATAACCCCATGCAACAGCATCATGTCTTGCTGTACCTGCACTTGGTTGCATCAAACCACCAAAAATTGGAAATCTTACGTTTTCAGAAAAATCAGCCATTGGAATAATTTCTTTAACTTGTTCTCTATTTAAAAGAACAGCATCTATTCCATTTAATCTCATCGAGTTTCCTCTTCTCGCGTATGCATTCATTTGTGCATCAGAATGCGCAAGATTAATTATTCCTCTTGGAGAAAACATTACATTGTAGTTTAAATCCTGACTCATCTTTCTCCATAAATCCATCCCAAACTCACTGAACAAACCATTTTCGTCATGCATGTAATTGGATCTAATAATTGTAGTGTTACGTCCTACATTTCCTCCACCAATCCATCCTTTCTCAATGATTGCAACTTTTGTAATGTTATGTTCTTTAGCAAGATAATAGGCTGTAGCTAATCCATGGCCTCCACCACCAATAATTACAACATCGTATTCTTCCTTAGGTGTTGGATCTTTCCAGGCTAAATCCCAATTTTCATGGTTTGAGAAAGCGTTTTTAACTAAATTAAATATAGAATATTTTTGCATTTATATAATTTTATAACAATCAATTTAAATAGTGCTTATTTTTTTTATATATATTTTTTAGAAGTTTCCAAATATCTCAAAAAAGGATAAGAAGTCACAGATAAAAAACTTTTAATTTATTTGATTATTTATGGCCGAAATTAAATCTGACATCCAAATAGCTAGAGAAGCTAAGATGCAGCCAATAAAGGATATTCTGTCAAAGGTTGGTGTCCCCGATGAAAATTTTGCGTTTAGCCCAATGGGAAGACACATAGCCAAAATAAATTTGGAATATTTGAATACCCTTAAAAAAGAAAATGGCAAATTAATTTTAGTTACAGCAATCACTCCTACTCCAGCTGGTGAAGGTAAAACTACAACATCTGTTGGTTTAAATGACGGTTTAAATAAAATTGGAAAAAAATCTATTGTTTGCTTAAGGGAACCAAGTCTAGGTCCATCATTTGGAATGAAGGGTGGGGCTGCTGGTGGTGGTTATGCCCAGGTAGTACCGATGGAACAAATCAATCTTCATTTTACAGGTGATTTTCATGCTATCACATCTGCACACAATTTGCTTTCTGCATTAATTGATAATCATATTTATTGGGGTAATAAACTTAATATAGACGTAAGAAGAGTCGTTTGGAGAAGAGTAATGGATATGAATGATAGATCTTTAAGATCTATTATTGTTGATCTTGGTGGAGTAGCCAATGGTTACCCAAGACAAGATAGTTTTGATATTACTGTTGCATCTGAATTAATGGCAATTTTTTGTTTAGCTACAGACTTAAAAGATTTAGAAAATAGAATTGGTAATATTACAATTGGATATACAAGAGATAAACAATCGATTTATGCAAAAGATTTAAATGCACAAGGTCCAATGACTGTTTTACTTAAAGAAGCAATAAGACCAAATGTAACTCAAACTTTAGAAAATAATCCAGCAATAATCCATGGTGGCCCTTTTGCAAATATAGCTCACGGGTGTAATTCTGTCATCGCAACAAAAGCAGGACTTAAATTAGCTGACTATGTTGTAACAGAGGCAGGATTTGGAGCTGATTTAGGGGCTGAAAAATTTTTAGATATTAAATGCAGAAAATCCAATCTAAAACCAGATTGTGTAGTTATTGTAGCAACAATAAGAGCTCTTAAAATGCATGGAGGCGTTGCTAAAGAAGATTTAAAAAAAGAAAATGTATCAGCACTAAAAGATGGAATGGTAAATTTACGTAGACATATAAATAATATTAGAAAGTTTGGATTACCTGTTACAGTTGCAATTAATCATTTTATTACTGATACAGAAGATGAAATGAAAACCTTGTTAGATTTTTGTGAAACACAAGGAGTAAAAGCTTCTAAATGCACTCATTGGTCAAATGGGAGTGAAGGAACTATTGAACTGGCTAAAAATGTTACAGAAATTTGTGAAGATAAAAAAGATACATTTAAATTTTTATATGAGGATGAGCTTCCGTTATTCAAAAAAATAGAAAAAATTGCGCAAGAAATTTATAGCGCCTCTGAGGTGGTAGCAGATACAAAAGTCAGACAACAATTAAAAGATTTTGAGGAAAAAGGTTATGGCAAGTTACCTGTTTGTATTGCAAAAACTCAATATAGTTTTTCAACAGATCCAAATCTAAAAGGTGCACCCACAGGTCATGTTTTGCCTGTAAGAGAGGTAAGACTTTCTTCTGGTGCTGAGTTTATAGTTGTTGTATGCGGAGAAATTATGACAATGCCAGGACTTCCAAGAGTTCCTGCAGCCGACTCTATTAAACTAAATGACAAAGGTGAAATAGAAGGTTTATTCTAAACTTAAGTAATCTAACCAGTTCTCTAATTCTCTCATTCTAGAAACTTTATCTAATTTATTATTCTCAATTTCTATATGTTTAATGTGATTATCTATTTCTTTTTCATCTTTAAAAGCACCTTTTTCTAAAAGTCTCTTTTTTCTGAAAATAATCAAATTGATCATTTTGTTATAAGTAATTTCAGGATGGTATTGAAGTCCCCATATATTACAGTTACCAACTTTAAAATTTATTCCTTGCACATTATTTATTGAGTTTGATGCTAATAAAGTTGAATTTTCTGGCATTGTTACTACTTCATCAAAATTAAATGCTGGGGTATTAAATTTTTGATCTTTATTTTTATAGAGTGGATGATTTAAGCCAATTTCATTAATTTCTATATTTGAAGCAATACCTCTATGAGATCCTTTTGCAGCTTTTTTAACCTCACCACCTGCTGCTGTTACTGCTACTTGCATGCCCCAACATAGTGCTAAAATTTTTTTGATTTTTTTCTGACATTCTTTCATAAATTCAATTTGTCTTTTTATTTCGGGAGTATTGTTATAAATATTTAAACTACTACCTCCCCATATAAGACCGTCGTAGCTTTCAAGTGCATCAAGATTTTTATCAATATTTTCATCTGAAGAAGGATTAACCACATGGGTTTTTAATTTATCTGTAAAATACGCCAAACTATCTTTAAGGCTTTCCGTATGTGTTTGAATTCCAGCCTCAGAAAAACTTTGATTTTCCTCTCGTAAGTTTCCTTCTACTATCAATATTTTTTTCATTAAAATAATTCTCCAGAAATACTTTTTATATACATTTCTTTTAGATCATTTTGACTTAATTTTTTAGGATTTCCTCCTGTTGATGGGTCTTCAAATGCCATTAAGGAAAGTTCATCTAGATCAATATTATTACAATCCATTACATCTGACAATTTATGTGGAATATTTAAATTATTTCTTAAGTCTAAAATCCAATTTAAAAAACTATCAAAATTTTTATTTAAATTAAGATAATCACAAATCGATGTTATTTTATTTTCAATTGAAGGTTTATTAAATGTTAAAACATAAGGCATAAATATTGCGTTAGATAAGCCATGATGAACATTGAATTTACCATTTACAGGATGGCTCAATGAGTGAATTGCCCCCAGTCCCTTCTGAAAAGCAGTCGAGCCCATTGAGGCAGCAGAAAGTAAATCCATTCTAGCCTTAACATTTTTTCCATTTGTAAATGCTTTAATTAATGAATTTTTAATTAATTTCATTCCTTCTATTGCCATACCATCAGCCATTGGATGATATCCTGGTGCACAAAACGCTTCTAAATTATGTGCAAGCGCATCCATTCCAGTCGCTGCTGTTAATCTTGGAGATAAATCTAATGTAAGTAAAGGATCTAAAATCACAATAGAAGGTAACATTTTTGGGTGAAAAATAATTTTTTTTGCACCTGTTTCTTTATTTATTATTGCAGATGCTCTACCAGTTTCGGATCCTGTTCCTGCAGTGGTTGGAACTGCTATGATTTTTGAAATTTTAGAACTATCAGCTCTTGTCCAGTAATCACTAATATCCTCAAAATCCCATAACGGTCGAGATTGATTAGACATAAATGCTATTGCTTTTCCAACATCTAAACCACTTCCACCTCCTAAAGCTATTACGCCATCACAGTTCGAGGTATTATAAACTTTAACGCCTTCTTCCACATTTTCTCCAATTGGATTTCCCGTAAAATTAGAAAAAGTAGATAAATTTTGAAAACTTTTTTTTAATCTTAATATTATATTTTTTATTAAATCTAAGTTAATTAAATCTTTGTCTGTAACAAATAATGGATTTGAAATATTTAACTCTTTGCAGGCTAAGGATAAATCTTCAATTCTATTTTCTCCTATCCACATACTGGTTGGATAATTCCAATTGATACCCATAACAAAATATAATTTTATTTTTTTAAAAATTGTTAGTAAGATATATTTATAAATTTATTAATGATAGGAAAAATTCTATGTCAAAAGTAGCAATCATAGGCGCTGGTCCATGTGGACTTTCAATTTTAAGAGCATTTGAGCATTTAGAAAAAAAAGGAGAAAAAATTCCTGAAATAGTTTGCTTTGAAAAACAAGAAAGTTGGGGTGGTTTATGGAACTACAACTGGAGAACTGGTTCAGATCAATATGGAGATCCTATTCCTAACAGTATGTATAGATACCTGTGGTCTAATGGACCTAAAGAGTGCTTAGAATTTGCTGATTATTCTTTTGATGAACATTTTGGTAAGCCAATCCCATCTTTTCCACCAAGAGAGGTTCTTCAAAATTATATTTTGGGAAGAGTTAGTAAAGGTAATATAAAAAGCAAAATTAAATTTAATACTAGGGTCACAAATACTGTTTATAAAAATGATAAGTTTGAGATTAGCTATCAAGACAAAGTTAATAATAAAATTTTAAGTGACACCTTTGATTATTTGGTAGTCAGTACAGGACATTTTTCTGTACCTTTTATTCCTGAATATGAGGGAATGAACTCTTTCCCTGGAAGAATAATGCACTCACATGATTTCAGAGATGCAGAAGAATTTAGAGGAAAAGATGTAATTGTTTTGGGTAGCAGTTATTCAGCTGAAGATGTGGCTCTGCAATGTAATAAATACGGTGCTAAAAGTGTAACAATTGGTTACAGACATAATCCAATGGGTTTTAAATGGCCAGATGGCATGAAAGAAGTACATTATCTAGACAAATTAGATGGAAAAAAAGCTGTATTTAAAGATGGAACAGAGCAAAATGCTGATGTAGTCATTTTGTGTACTGGATATCTGCATCATTTTCCTTTTTTAGATGAAAGTTTAAAACTAAAAACACATAACAGATTATATCCACCAAAGCTTTATAAAGGAGTTGTGTGGCAAGATAATCATAAACTTTTATACTTAGGAATGCAGGATCAATTTCACACATTTAACATGTTTGATTGTCAAGCTTGGTACGCAAGAGATGTGATAATGGGTAAAATAAAAATGCCTAGTAATGACGAAATAGATAAAGATATTAATAAGTGGGTTTCGATGGAGGAAAAATTAGAAAATCCTGATCAAATGATTGATTTTCAAACAGAATATACCAAAGAGCTTCATGATATGTCTGATTATCCTAAAATTGATTTTGAATTAATTAGAAAACATTTCAAAGAATGGGAACATCATAAAGTAGAGGATATTCTAACTTATAGAAATAAATCGTTTTCATCTCCTGTGACTGGATCAGTTGCACCAATTCATCATACACCTTGGGAAACAGCGATGGATGACTCTATGGAAACTTTTTTAAATAAATAAAATATTAATATTTAATTTTTAATTTTTTATTTTTAACAATTGCCTCTAATAAAGAGATCATTAAAGGAATTCTTCTTTTATTAATTTTTTTAAATACAAAAGGAGCAATTTCTGTTGCTAAATCAGCACCTTCTACTGTATCATTTTTCATAAACTTTTTCTTTGCTTGCGTAAAAGTATATCCTTTTCCGAGATACTCTCCCATTTTACTATTTCTTCCCCCCATTGCACTTACATATAAATCTCCTAAACCTGCCAAACCGTAAACAGTTTCCTTTTTGCCCTTAAAATAATTTGAAAGATATTTCATTTCATTTATTGATTTTATAAATAAAGCTGATGATGTATT
>CACJYE010000024.1 GCA_902597555.1 uncultured Pelagibacteraceae bacterium | reverse complement strand
GTTCTATTGAAGCTGCAGAAATTACTAAATTAGCAAAAGAAGAAAATTTAAATGCTGATGTTTTCGGTCCATTAGCATTTGACAATAGTATTTCAAAAAAGTCAGCAGCAATAAAGGGTATTAAAAACTTAGTTGCTGGTGAGGCAGATGTATTATTAGTTCCCAATGTAGAAGCTGGAAATGCTTTAGTAAAAATGCTTATATATTTTAGTGGTGCATGTGCCGCAGGAGTTGTTGTAGGTGGAAAAGTACCTGTGGTAATTACTAGTAGATCTGACGAGGCTCAGGCACGATTGGCCTCTATTGCTGCAGCAGTAGTCGCTTTGGACTAAATGATTCATTGAATTTCAAAAAAAATTCATTTAAATAAACTGAAATTTTAAAGGAGAGAAATGGCAATAACATATCTTAAAAGATCACCTAAAACCTCATCTACAGATGATACTAAAACAAGAGAAATAGTTGAAAATATTTTAAAAGACATTGAGAAAACTAAAGAAGAAGGATGTAAAGAGCTTTCTAAAAAATTTGATAAATATGAAGGTGATGTAATTGTTTCTAAAGAAAAAATTGAGGAAATTAAAAAAAATTTAGATCAAAAAACTAAAGATGATATTCAATTTTCCCATGAAAGAGTTAGAAAATTTGCTGAAGCGCAATTAAAAAATTATGGTCAAGATTTTGAGGTTGAGTTATCTGATGGTCTATTTGCAGGTCAAAAATTAATTCCGGTAAATACTGCTGGTTGTTATGTCCCAGCTGGTAGATACGCTCATATAGCATCTGCTGTAATGAGTGTGACAACAGCAAAAGTAGCAGGAGTTAAAAATATAATAGTCTGTAGCTCTCCCAAACCTGGTGTTGGTGTACATCCATCAATTGTTTATACAGCAGATTTATGTGGTGCAGATGTAATTATGAATTTAGGTGGTGTTCAAGCTATTGCAGCAATGACTAACGGATTATTTGGAAATGCACCAGCTGATATTTTAGTTGGACCAGGAAATCAATTTGTTGCTGAAGCAAAAAGACTTTTATTTGGCAAGGTTGGTATCGATTTATTTGCAGGACCAACAGAAATTGCGGTGATTGCAGATGAAACAGCTGATCCTGAAATGGTTGCCTATGATTTAGTTGGACAAGCTGAGCATGGTTACAATTCTCCAGCATGGTTATTTACAAAAAGCAAAAAAATTGCTGATTATGTATTGCAAAGAGTTCCAGAATTAATTGAAGATTTACCAGATTTACCTAGAGAAAATTCTGGTGCAGCATGGAGAGATTATGGTGAGGTAATATTATGTGATACTGATGAAGAAATCGCGAAAGTAAGTGATGATTATGCCCCAGAGCATTTAGAAGTGCAGACAAAAAATTTACAGTGGTATCATGATAGACTTAAAAATTATGGCTCTTTATTTATCGGAGAAGAAACAACAGTGGCTTATGGTGATAAATGTTCAGGTACAAATCATATTTTACCAACAAAAGGTGCTGGAAAATATACGGGTGGTTTATTTGTAGGAAAATTTATCAAAACACTTAGCTTCCAAAGAATGAGTAAAGAAGCAACGAAAGAAGTGGGAGCAGCTTGTGCTAGAATTTCTAGATACGAAGGTATGGAAGCACATGCTCGAACAGGTGATGTTAGATTAAGAAAATATGGCTTTTCAAACTAATTTTTATTAAGTTTTAAGTCTAAGTAAAGAGCTGCTGACCAAGAAAAATTTTTTGCCCCCATTGGTTGACCGCTCTTACAGCTAAAATATTCAAAAAATCCTTTTTTTTCAAGTATTTGGATGGTTTTGTTTTTTATTTTGTCAGAAAATAATCTATCTTTATTTTTTAATCCTTTATAAATAAACCAATTGCAATTAATCCAAACAGGGCCACGCCAATATCTTTTCTCCTCAAAACTTTTATGGTTTGATTTGATTGACGAAAAAAAATATTTTTCTTTTAAGTTATGTTTTTTAAGGTTTTGAATTAGTCCTTTATTAATTTTATCATTATTTAAATCAGCAAATAATAAAAAATAATTAGTTATTGATGGAATATAGATCTTTTTATTATTTTTTATATCTTTTGAAAAAAAAGTTTTTCTTTTTTTATCATATAATTTAAGAAAATTTTTTTCTGTCACTTTGATGTAATTATCAATTTTTTTTTTGTTTAACCCAAATGTATCCAATAATTCAACGAGATCTTTGTTTGCTTTTAAAAAAATTGAATTAAAACCAACATCTACAACATTAAAAAATGAGGATTTATAAACCTTTTTTGGATTATATTTTAATTTTCTTAAATGGTTTTTGATTGTTACATACCTATCATAATCAATATCTAGTGGTCTAAAATCTGGATTTACAACTTTATTATCAGCTCTTTTATATTTTATATTTTTTTCAATTTTTACTTTATTCATAGGATCATCCCATAAAGGAGAATTGTCGTATCCACTCTCCCAAGGATGCAAAATCGATACTAAACCAGTTTTTTTTGGATCTCTAAATTGTATGAACCATTCGTGAAATTTTTTAATTTTTTTAATTATTTTTTTTATGTTCAAAAGTTGAGATTTATTAATTTTATTTTTAATTAGGATTTCTTTTAAAATTGTTGCCAATATTGGTGGTTGTGTTATTCCAGATGAGTGAATTTTGTTACCACAATCCCACGCGGTGTAATTTGGATAATAATTTGTTTTTGTGTTATGAAATAAAATATGTGGAACCATTCCATCCCTCCATTGTCCATCTAGCAATGTGTTTATTTCTCTTAATGCAAAGTTTAAATTAAAATACGAATAGCCCAAAGCTATAAAGCCAGAGTCCCAATTCCACTGAGCCGGATAAAGTTTATTATTAGTTGGTAAAGTATACCCTCTTCTTCTGTTACCTAATAAGGTTTTTTTTGCTTTATTAATTGAAATTTTCATCAACCTTTCACACTTCCAGCTGTTAGTCCACTTACTAAATATTTTTCAAAATAAACAAATATAAATAAGACAGGCAATGTAACAACAACTGACCCTGCCATTAGGTATTGTCTAGGTGTTTCAGCATCACCACTTAGATATTGAATTGCCCTTGATAGTGTGAAGGAATTAGGGTTATCCAAGAACATCAAAGAAAATAAAAACTCATTCCATGCAATCATAAATACATATAGTGCTACAGAAGAAATAGCTGGAATACTTAGAGGAATTATAATTTTTGTTATAATTCCGAACCAACTTAATTTATCTAATATTGCTGCTTCTTCTAACTCTTTAGGTATGCTTTTAAAATAACCTTGCAGCATATAAATTGCTACTGGGAGTGTCGTTGCTGTATAAACTATCAATAAACCCTCTATTGAATTTCTTAAACCTAATTGACTAAAAATTGTGTAAAGTGGAATTACAAGCACAATTGCTGGAAACATATATATTATAAGTATGGATGTAGACAAAAATGTTTTCCCAAAGAAATTCAATCTTGCAACAGCGTAAGCTGCAGGAATTGCAAAAATAAGGGTTATAAAAACTGTGCCCACAGAAACAATTGTACTAGTCAAAATATACTTACCAAATTTGTAAGATTTAAAAATAACAAAGTAGGATTTAAATAAATCTTTCATATCTTGCCCAAAGTTAATACTGAAATCTAAAGGATTTACCAACAAAGCAATTTGTGTCTTAAAACTTGTAACTAACATCATGTAAAATGGAAATAATATTACAAATGAAAAAAATAAAATTCCAAATAATGTTAAAAAGTCAAATAAAATTACTTGAGTTGAGTGCTCTTCTTTTAAACCTATAAAACTATATTTGCAAATTTTGTAACAAAAAAAATATAATATTAAAAATACCCCCAAATTATACCAGATAGGTAATTTTTGAATTAAATAACCATCACAAACAACAAATACAGATGAAAAAATTATTGATTTATAAAATGATTTAATCCTACTACCTATTACAAGGTGAGCTAATGATATTAAAAATCCCAAAATGAAAAGTACTTCTATGTTAAAGCTATTTATGCTTAAACCCTGTAACGTAGCTAATATTTTCCAGATTGAAATTAAAAAAATTAAGAAAAAGGTAGAAATTAATGAAAATATAATTGTGTTCTTAGTTCTCATCTACCCTCTTTCCTAAAAGTCTGAAATAAAAAAACATAAACATTAAAAGCAAAACAACAATTACTATTGAAACGGCTGAGCCCATTCCAATATCTGATATTGCAAAACCTTGCTGATAAACATTTATTGGTAAAGTTCTTGTTCCAGATGCTCCTCCAGTTAATAAAAAGACATCCTCAAATTTATTAAAATTCCATATAAATCTAATCATAAAAAGAATTGAAATTACTGCAGTAATTTGAGGAAGTGTAATTTTGAAAAACTTTTGAAAAGGACTAGCACCATCAACATCAGCTGCTTCATATAATTCTTTTGGTATTGCTTGAAGTCTTGCAAGAATAAATAAAAAAGCTAAAGGAAAATATCTCCAAATTTCAAACATTATAACTGTTGTAAGTGCTAATCTTAATTTAAAATCAAAACCAAAAATACTTATTTCAATGTATTTTTGTCCAAGTAAATTTATTGGAGTTTCAATAATTTGATAATTCAATAATAAACTATTAAGTGTGCCGCTATTTGGGTCTAATAGAAGTTCCCAAGTATAAGCTAAAGCAACAACAGGAGCTACGTATGGAAAAAGCAAAACACTTCTCATAAAGGTTCTGCCATAAAATTTTTGATTAACCATTTGAGCAGTTAAAATACCAAATACAATAGAGCCAATAGTTCCAAAAAATGTGTAATAAAAAGTTGTTAGTAGTAAATCTATAAATTCATTCTCAAATAAAACTTTTTTAAAGTTTTTTAAGGTAAAGTTGGTATTTAATAATATGTTATCAGAATTTCCGTCCAGTTTCGGTTTAATTGATTTAATGGTTTTTTTATCAATATTTGATCCATCATTTGTTGAAAAAATTACTTGAAAATTTTCCTTATATTTAGCTGGCCAATTTCCAAATTCACATTTTAATGAGGAGTTTTTATAATCACATCTTGGGTCTAAATTTTCAATTTTAAAATTTTTTGGAAATTTATCTTTAAATGAAACATCTCTGATTTCTTGAAGTAGTGAACTATTTCTTAATTTATATAATATTTTAATTTTTGATGGTTCATCAGAGATAGATTTTACAATCTTTTTAGCTCTTGGTTCAGGAATTCTTATATCTTTTAACTCAACTTCTTTAAAACTGATCCAAACATTTGCAAAAATTGGAAAGAGAATTATAGCAAAAACTAAAAGGACTGCGGGTAGAGTTAATATGTATGCAGTTTTTTTTTCTGTATTTGCTAGAGTATCATTCATAAAAAAAGCGGATAATTCATATTATCCGCTTTTTTAAAAAATTAAAATTATTTGAATTTAGCTAATGATTTGTTAATCATATCAACAGCTTCATCAACATCAATTTGATCGTCAATATAAAGTCTAGTGACTCTATTTATAAATTGAGAATTAATGACTTTTGATGCTCTTGATAGTTCACCTTCTTTCACACCCCATCTATTTGCAGTATCTAGGCCAGCTACTATATTGTTTATAACATCTGGGTCATAAAGATCTGACAAAGGAGCTTTTCTATCAACTCCAACAGGTAGTTTACTCCATGCTTTTGTGAAAGCCTCAGGGTCGCTCGAATTTCCTCTTCTTACAGGAAATTTACCTTCTGGAGCAATAGATAGTGTGCTTGCATAACCTTCATCCATAGAGTACATGACAAATTGTTTAGCTTCATCAGTATCAGCATCAGCTGTTATACCAAAGTATCTAATATCTGCCCATGCAGCACCTTTTTTATTACTTGGCCCACTAAAATTAGTAATGAAACCAGTTTTAGATGCTAGCTCTGGTGATGTTGGATCACTGTTTATTGTTGGTGGAGCTGAGTCTCTTAAACCAGCAAGTTCATCCATTATAAATGGAGACCAAATAATCATTGGAGTTTTACCTGCAAAGTAAAGTGCTCTAGATTGTTTCCAGTACAATTCTCCTGGAGGACTTGCTTTAGCAATTACTTTATAAAACTCTAATGCTTCCTTTAGTTTCTTACCTTGTTTCTTGATACCACCTTTTTTAACAATATTAACACCATTTGCTAAAAGAACATGCTCTAAAACCTGGCTCATGAAATTTTCATCAGTTTTTGTAGCAGCAACAAAACCAAACATGCCGTTTTGTTTTGATAATTTTTCAACCGCAGCAACAATATTTGCATAACTTGTTGGTGGAGCTAAATCTGCATTATCAAAAAGGTCTTTTCTATAAACAACCATTTGTGTCCATCCATCAACCGGAACAGCTGCAATCTTTGAACCCTTTTTAGCCATGTTAAGTGCGCCTGGTGCAAATGTGTCTTTACCTAGGTCTTTAACAACAGCATTGTTAGCGTCTACATCTAAAATTCCTGCTTCAGCCCATGGTAATACATATTGTAGAGTATGGTAGATCACATCTGGTAAATCACCTGCTGCAGCAGCTGCTGTAGCTCTCGTTCCCAAATCTTTTTCTTCTACTGGGATCACCTCTACTTTAATTCCTGTTTTAGCTTCAAAAGCTTTTGCCATTTCCTCTTGCTTAGCCATTCGGGCAGGCTGAACTTCTGTAGTCCAAAACTTAATGTCTGCGTAAACAATACTTGAAATAAAAAAAGATATTACGCAAAACAACCTTATTATATTTTTCATTTCCCCTCCTATTTATAAATAAAATTATAATTAATTTAAAAATTTTTCGCAAACTATTCAGTTACTTTTATCAATCCTATGCTTTTCCTTGTAAATTTATTTAAATATGGCCAAAATTTAAAGTTAGTCAATCGTAAGTTGTACTAAGACTTTAATCTATTTCCGTTGTCATCAAAAATGAATAAGTCATTTAAATCAAATCCAATTTTATTTCCAATTTCTATATTACTTGGGACTTTGGCACTTAATTGATGCTCATTCTTTTTCATATAAGCAATTTTTTCATTACCTAAATTTTCTATTAACTCTATTTCAGGATTAAAACTGAACTGATTTTCTTGATTTGCTTTTAAGTGCTCAGGTCTTATACCTACAAAATGTTTTGATTTATTTAATTTTAATTGATCAAACTGAATATTGTTTTCTAAAATCTTAATTGTATTTTCAGAGATGATATTTTGTTCACTTACTTCTAATATATTCATCTTTGGTGTTCCAATAAATTGAGCTACAAAAATATTTGCAGGGTCATTATAAATTTCCTCTGGAGTACCAACCTGTTCAATGTTACCTTGATTTAAAATAACTATTCTGTCTGCTAAAGTCATGGCTTCAACCTGATCATGAGTAACATATATCATATTAGTTTTTATTTGATTGTGTAATTTTGATATTTCCACCCTCATTTCAGCCCTTAAAGCAGCATCCAAATTTGATAACGGTTCATCGAATAAGAATATCTTTGGATTTCTTGTGATAGCTCTTCCTATTGCAACCCTTTGTCTTTGACCGCCTGATAATTGTTTTGGTTTCCTCTCAAGCAGTTCTTCAATTTTTAGAATTTTTGCAGCTTGCATAACTTTTGTATTGATTTCCTCTTTTGGTCTTTTTTCTATTTTCAACCCAAAAGACATATTTTCATAAACATTCATGTGAGGGTAAAGTGCATAAGATTGAAAAACCATTGCAGTTTGTCGCTTTGACGGATGAAGTTCATTAATTTTTTGATCATTAATAAATATTTCACCTTCATCAATTTTTTCTAACCCAGCAATCATTCTTAATAACGTTGATTTTCCACATCCAGATGGTCCAACAAGAACAAGAAATTCATCTTCTTTTCCTAACAGATTAAAATCAGTAATAATTTTGTTTGAGCCAAAAGATTTATGTACACCTGTAAATTTTATATTTGCCATTTTAATTTTTTATATTTTCTAAAATATCTATTCCAATCTGTTTTAGTATATGAATTATATCAATTGGTACCCAGTTTTCACGAATTTTTCCTTCATCATGATGATAAAAATCCATCACTCTCATAGTTACTTTTTGATTTTCAGCTTTATAACCTAGCCAATCTTCAGTTCCATAAGTAGCATGAATACTATTCCATCCAGCAGTTAAAGAAAATTTTCCATCTCCTAATTCACAATAGTGACCAAGTTTCCAATAATTTCTTTCTTTAAATGTTTTTCTAAAAGGTAATTGATGATCATCAACAAACCCTTCTAAAGTTCTCGCTGTACCAATTCCACTTGGTCCATACCATACCATTTTATCATGCCAATAATCATTTTGAGGGTGATTGATTAATCTTTCCTTAAGATCTTTATCAGAAGAAACTTCCAATTCAGGTTTTATATTTAAACTTCTCTGCATAATAAGTGATTGTTCTAAACTAGCTTTAGAAACTTGCATATCTTTTTCAAAAAAATTTACACCTTCTGTATTAATTGGGCTTAACCAACTACCTTCCGAGCCTCTCGAGGTCTTTAATGGATTTAATCCAATTTGAATTAAGAGATCTATTAAATCAATCAAAATATAGCTCTCAATAATTTTATTATTTTTAAGTTCATGAATTTCACAACATTTTAGATTTACCATTTTCATATTCGGTTTGATGCCTAACCACGTTTTTTTGAAAACTCCTGATAAAGTTGAGATTGTTCCAACTTGAATTTTGTCCCTAAAAGCTCCACTTATTACTAGCTGTTCTCTTCTTTCAATGTCAGGAAATGAATTAAATAAAGGCTTCCAGAACCTTTCCTTAAATTCATCTATTCCAATAAATTCATTTAATGGATAGAAACAATTAATATTAACATCGTTAGAGAACGCATTTTGAAGATTTTGATCAAGATTAGAAATACCTTCTTTTACTATCGTACCTAAATATTTTCTAACAACCTGTTTATAATTATAATTTTCCTCAGGAGTTATAACTATTTTTTCAACGTTCCCTTGACCCTTAAGACCTGTATCAAATTGTTCTATTTGCATAAATTTTTTGTTATATAAATTTAGTATCACAAAATATAGTTTAAAAAAATATGAATAATCGATTAGCTAAATTTGAGGACCTTGTTCCAAGTACTTTACCATTTGTTGAAGGAAAGCTTGAAGGACACAAAGAAAGAAAAAATTATTCTATTGTAGGTCCTGGGGTTGCCGAAGACAGTAAACAATTTGTTAAAATAGCTATGCCTCATAGCTTTAATCTAGGTGCCGTATCAGCATTGCCAAAAAATGGTTCAGGCCTGCACAGTCATACTACCGCTGAAGTTTTTATTATCTATTCTGGTAAGTGGAGGTTCTATTGGGGCGCTGAAGGTAAAGATGAAACAATTCTAAGCGCAGGAGATATAATTTCTATGCCAACTAATATGTTTAGAGGATTTGAGAATGCAGGGAATAAAGAAGGATTAATTTTTGTTGTATTAGGTGGAGATGATCCTGGAATAATAACTTGGGTTCCAAGTGTCTTAGAAAAAGCTAAAAAGACAGGAATGGCTCTTTTAAATGATAATTCTCTAATTGATTTATCTATAAATGATATTCCTAAAAACAAATCTCTCCTAGAACCAATTTCTTCTGAAGAAATTAAAAAATTTGATAATTATAAATTAAATGAACTTGAAAAATATATTTGTAAATTTTCTGACAGAATTAATTATGAAAATAAAATAAATGAGAATTTTAATTTAATTCAAGTATTAGGTGATACTTTTCAAGATAAAAAGTTTAATCCTGTTATAAATCATAATACAGGTTTTAACTTATCAATTTTAAAAGCAAAAAAAGGCAAATTAGAAAATTTGAAATTTTCAAAGCCCGCAATAATGTTCTCACAGAAAGGAAGTTGGGAAATAAAAATTGATGATTTTTTAATGGAACTCAATCCTAGAGATACAATTTCTATTCCAATTAATTCACAAGTAAATATTGAAATTAATGATGATGAAGAAAGTTTATTAAACTGTGTAACTCAAATCTAATGAAAGGATTTGATAATAAATATAAAAGTTTTCCTGATTTTATACTGAAGATTACAAAACAAATTTGGGAAGGTAAAGACGTTAACTCTATAGCAAATTTTTATACCAATGATATTCCTGTAAGATCACCTTTTGGTGTTACTTATGGAAATCAACCAGTTATTGATGCAACTTTTAAAACATTAAAAGAATTCCCGAACAGACAATTGTTGGGAGAAGATGTTATTTGGAATGGAAAAGATGATGAGGGCTATCATTCCTCTCACAGAATTTTAAGTAAAGGCACTCATCTTGGAGAAGGTTATTACGGTAAACCAACAGGAAAAAATATTTATTATAGAGTTATTGCAGATTGTGCATGTAAAGATAATCAGGTTTACGATGAGTGGATTGTAAGAGATCAAGGTGCTATGGTTAGACAGATAGGTTTTACTCCTAAAGAATTTGCTCAAAAAATTATTGAAAATGAAGGTGGACTAGAAAAAGCACAAAAATTATTTAATTCTAAATCTGATATGAAGTCAGAGTATAAACCAACTCCTGCCCCAAAAAACTCTGTTGGTATAAAATATTCAAATATACTATATAAAATTTTTAACAATGATTATGATTTTTCTGACTATGCCAGAGCAGCGAGTATTTATTGGCCGGGCAATAGGATTGGACATGGTAGAGAAGATATTGTGAAATTTTGGAAATTAATAAAGGATGCTTTAGGTAATATTAAATTTTCTGTTGAACATATTGGGTATTTAGAGGAACCAAATAAGAATCATAAAGCATCAATTAGATGGTTTTTAGAAGCTGATCATTTAAATGATACTTCTGAGTTTGGTGAAGCAACAAATAAAAATATTTTTATAATGGGTATTAATCATGCGGAAATAATTGATGGGAATGTTATAAGGGAGTGGGTTCTATTTGATGAAGTTGCGATCTGGAAACAAATTTTAATGAAATAATTTATGGTCAAAATTAAAACAACACATGTTGGGAGTCTACCAAGATCAAATGAATTATCAGATCTTTTATTTAAGAAAGATCAAAAGCAAAAAATAAATTTAGATGTATTTGATCAAATAGTTAACAGAGACGTGAATGAGGTTGTTAAAAAACAAATCGATGTAGGAATAGATTTTATCAGCGATGGTGAAATGTCTAAAATAAGTTATGCTACTTATGTTAAGGATAGAATTGATGGTTTTTCTGGTGAAAGTGAAAGAAAAGCACCAAAAGATTTAGATGATTTCCCTTCTTTTAAAGAAAGAATAGCTAGAACAGGTGGAACACCTACCTATACAAGACCTTGTTGTACAAATGAATTAAAAATTAAAGATAAGACTTCTCTTTCAAAAGATATTAAAAATTTTAAAGAAGCATTAAATAAAAATAATCACAAAAATGGATTTATGAATGCTGCTTCGCCAGGTGTTATATCTGCGTTCTTACCAAATAAATTTTATAAAAACGATGATGAGTATTTAGAAAATTTATCAAATTTAATGAAAGAAGAATATGAGGAAATTACTTCAAATGGAATAAAATTACAATTGGATTGTCCTGATTTAGCGTTAGCAAGACATATGACATTTAAAGATTTTTCTGAAAATGAATTTTTGTTAAGAGCTGAAAAACAAATTGAATGTCTTAATAGTGCAATAAGTAATATTGATAGTTCAAAAATAAGACTTCACATTTGTTGGGGTAATTATGAAGGACCACATTTACATGATATTGCTCTAGAAAAAATAATGCCAATAGCATTAAAGGCAAATGTACAAACCTATCTAATCGAGTCATCTAATCCAAGACACTCTCATGAATGGCAAATTTTTGATAATTTAAAAATCCCAAAAGATAAAATTATTGCACCAGGAGTAATAGACTCTACAACTAATTTTGTTGAGCATCCAGAAGTTGTGAAACATAGAATTTTAACATATTCAAAAGTGATTGATATAGAACAACTATTAGCTGGTACTGATTGTGGATTTAGTACCTTTGCTGGTTTTGGAAATGTAGACGAAAGTATAGTTTATAAAAAACTTGAAGCGCTTGTAAGGGGCTCAGAGCTTGCGTCAAAAGTGATTTAATTATCTCTTTTATTCTTTTTGAGGAATAGATATAGTTTTTGAACTTAAATTATAATTTAACAAACAAATATAGAGAGAAAAATATGAGAAAAATACTAGTTACTTTATTGTTTCTACTATTTGGGACTTCTGCTTTTGCAGATTGTAACATTAAAAGTGGTTCAATAAATATTTTGGCTAATGATTTTCCTGCATTAAGAACTTTCGTTGAAACTTCTAAACAATGTAAAGGAAGTGCTGATTTTAAAGTGACTCACTCATCTGAGCATAATAAAATCGCAGTGCCAGCATTAACTGCAAATCCTTCTGAGTTTTCTGCTAGGATTGCTGCAAACAGTTCAATTGTTCCTTTAATGAACCAAGATTTAATTAGACCATTAGATGATCTTGTTAAAAAATATGGAAAAGGAATTCAGGACTCACAATTAATTACAATTGATGGAAAAGTTATGGCTGTAGCATTTATGGCTAATACGCAACACTTATACTACAGAGAAGATGTTTTAAAAGATCTAGGTATAGCTGTTCCAAAAACATACGAGGAAGTAGTTGCTGCATCTGAAAAAATAAGAGCCTCAGGTAAAATGCAATATCCTTATGCTGCTGCATATAAAGCAGGTTGGAACTTAGCAGAAGAGTTTGTGAACATGTTTATTGGTCATGGCGGTGAATTCTTTAAAGCTGGTGGTGCACAACCTAACATTAATAACGCAAAAGGTGTTGCTACTTTAAACATGCTTAAAAAATTATCTGAACTAAGTAATCCTGATTACTTAACTCACGATAGTGAAGCTATTAAAGTTGAATGGGAGTCTGGTAATGTTGCATTAATGACATTATGGGCTTCAAGATCAGGCACTCTTTTAGATGATGAAGGAGATCCAAACATTACTAAAGCAACGAAACTAACTGGACCAGCTACAGTGGGTGGTGGAAATATTCCAGCCGCTACATTATGGTGGGATGGTTTCACGCTTGCTAAAAATAGATCAGATGCAGACGCAGAAGCGACATTTAGATCTTTAGCACATGCTGCATCTAACAAGAAAATGGTTGCTGACGCTGCTGACCAAGCTGTTTGGTTAGTAGAAGGATTTGTACCAGGACCAAAATCTATTGGTGTAATTGAAGCTGTAAAAATGGGTGCAAAACCATATCCAATGTTACCGCAAATGGGTTTAATGCATGGTGCATTAGGAAGTGAAATTGTTGAATTTTTACAAGGAAAAGAGTCTGCAGAACAAGCATTGAAGGATGTTGAGGCTGCTTACATTAGTAAAGCTAAAGAACAGGGCTTTCTATAAAATATAAAAACTTCTAAGTGGGGATTTATTCCCCACTTAATCAAATTTTAAATGCCTAATAAAACATTTTTTTGGTTTTTTTTGCCAACAGGTCTAGCAATGATCCTGTTTATTGGGCTACCAATTATCTCAACAGGAATTCAATCTTTTTATGCTCAACATGATCAGGTGATTAAAGAAGTTAAAAAGTGTGATCCTTTTGGTTGCACTGTTTCAATTGTAGTTGATAACGAGTTAACAACACAATTAAGAGAAGCTAAGCCACTTGGTAAATTTAATGGTTTTGGAACTTATATAGACAGAAACCATCTTGCTATTGATGAGATTAAAAAATTTTGGAATGAAACTGATAACTTTGGTGCTTTTGTAGATCAAGTGACCAATCTTCCATTTTATAAGGCATTGATATTTACCCTAACCTATTGTCTATTTGTTACACCGAATGTTCTCTTATTAGGGTTTATTATTGCTTTAAGTTTAAATGCAGTTGCAAGAAAAATTAGGGGGCCACTAATTTTTGGTACAATATTGCCAATGATAGTTACACCTCTAGTAGGATCACTTGTATTATTTTGGATGATAGATTCTCAAGGAATCATTGGGGCTAATATTCAAAATTTAATGAACGATCCGTATTTGTCACTTAAATCATCTAAAACATTAACGTGGATAACAATTATTATATATGGAATTTGGCACCATTCCCCCTTTGCATTTGTTGTATTTTATGCAGCTCTTCAAACAGTTCCTCAAGAACCAGTGGAAGCTGCAATTATTGATGGAGCGTCTAGGTTTCAAAGAATTAAACATATAGTGTTACCACATATTTACCCTGTAGTTACTTTTGTAGCTTTAATTTCATTAATGGATAACTTTAGAGTTTTTGAACCAATAATTGGCTTTAGTGCTGAGGGAAGTGCTCAATCATTATCTTGGTTAATTTATGATAATTTGGTTAACGAGGAAGTAATTTTATTTGGATCTGCTGCTGCAACCTCAATGATGACAATTGTTGGTATAGCAATTTTATTAGCCCCAGTTTTAATAAGAACTTGGAAAGAATTTAAGACTGCGAGATAATTATGGATTATGGTCTAGATAGAAAATCAACAAGTTTGAAAACTTTCAATACAATTTTTATAATTGTTTGGCTTTTAATTGCATGCTTTCCGTTCATTTGGACTTTTTGGGGA
>CACJYE010000023.1 GCA_902597555.1 uncultured Pelagibacteraceae bacterium | reverse complement strand
CTGATTTGTCCATCTGTGATTATTCCAGAAATTTTTTTTTCTTTATTTCTAACAATTAATATACCTAATTTTTTTTTAGTTAGAATTTTTAAAGCTTCACTCATTTTCAAATTTTCATTTACAAAAGGTATTTTTTTACCAGTTATCATAATATCCTCCACTGTTCTAAGTTGATCACCTAGACTTCCTGAAGGGTGTAATTTTTTAAAATCTAACTTACCAAATTTTTTAAATTTCATTGATGCTATTGCCAAAGCATCACCCAAAGCAAGTTGTGTAGTTGTGCTAGCTGTAGGAACAATTCCTGCAGCCTCATTTACTTGTGGTATCAAAAGTTTTGTATCGGATGCTTTATATAAAATGGACTCTTTTTTTGACATAATTCCAATTAAATAAATTTTATTTCTATTTGCATACTGAATAATATTTTTTAATTCATTTGTTTTTCCTG
Organism: uncultured Pelagibacteraceae bacterium; assembly: GCA_902597555.1. Lineage (GTDB taxonomy): Bacteria > Pseudomonadota > Alphaproteobacteria > Pelagibacterales > Pelagibacteraceae > Pelagibacter. Next base: position 15,703 of record CACJYE010000023.1, on the reverse strand, counting down.
AATAACTAATTAGTATCAAAATATCTTTTTTTGATACCATCCCTAAATCACCATGAGAAGCTTCGCTTGCAGCTAAACTAAAGGAGGGAGTTCCAACCGAAGCCAAAGTTGCTGCAATTTTTGAGGCTATCAGTCCACTTTTTCCAACACCACACAAAATAACTTTAGATTGACAATTTGCAATTTTAACAACAGCGTCATTAAAAGATTTGTTTATATTTTTTTTTAATTTTTGTAACGCTTCAATTTCTAGATTAATTACATTTTTGGCTAGAGTTATGAATTTTTTTTTATTCATTAATGAGACCAAATATCATCCTTAAATAAAGCTAAATCAAGCTCAACTCTAGTTTTTAAAAATTTTAAACAATCTTCATAAAGTTTAACTCTATTCTCTCTTTTAAGTATTTTATAAAGTTCATCATGTATTTTGTGAAGATAAATTACATCATTTGCACAATATTTTAATTGTGCTGGAGATAACTCTCCCCCGAAATCTGAACTTTGAAATTGTTTGCTAATATCTATATTTATAAATTCTTTAATTAATGTTTTAAGAGAATGATTATCAGAATAGCTTCTTGATAATTTACTACAAATTTTGGTATCGAGAATATTATTAACATCAGTTTTTAAATAATATTTAATATGTGCTAAATCTGCTCTACCAAAATGAAATATTTTTGTAATTTTTTCATCATTTAATATTTTAGCTAGATTTGGAGCTTTATAACTATTTCTATCAAACTGAATTATATGTGCATCTGATTTACCAGATGATAATTGAATTAAACACAACGGATCACGTCTTACATTGAGACCCATAAATTCACCATCTACAGCTATTCGGTTGCCCAATTTTAGGTTTTCGGGTATATCCCCTTTGTGAAGTTGAATATTATTATTCATTTAAAATATATATATATGATAGCAAAAAATTGTCTATGAAACCTAAAAATGTCTTAATCTTTGGTTGCTCAGGTCAAATAGGTCGCTCAATTGTTAGAAAATTGACCAAGGATAACTTCACTGTGACTGCTGTAACAAGAAATATTCACCAGAATGGTATTGTTCTGAAAACTTTGGGCAATGCAGGTTTTATTAATATTGTAGAGGCTAATATATTTGATGAAAAAAAAATTAGAGAGCTTTTTAAAAAAGCAGATATTTGTATAAATTTAATAGGTATTTTATATGAGCAAAAAAAAGGTAATACATTTAAGAATATCCATACTGTTTTTCCATCTATTTTAGCTAAGCTTTGTAAAGAATATAACCTTAAACATTTTATTCACTTGTCAGCACTTGGAATAAATGATGCGGTTGACTCTGATTATGCTAAAAGTAAACTTGAGGGAGAGAATGAAATTTTTAAAAATTTTCCTTTAGCTACAATTTTGAGACCATCAATAGTTTACAGTGTTGATGACAAGTTTAGCACCTCTTTCATGACACTCTTAAATAGACTCCCTGCATTTCCTCTTTACTATAATGGTAAAACAAGATTTGCGCCAATTGCTTGTAGTGATTTAACTGATATAATTAATCACGTTATTTCAAAAAATATTTATTCAAAAATTATTGAATGTGTGGGACCTGAGATAATTACTTTCAAAGAGATACTGCAAAGGTTATTAAACCTTATTGGTAAAAAAAGAATTTTGCTTCCCTTCCCTTTGCCCTTTGCTGAACTATCTGCTAGGTTTTTTGAAATATTGCCCAAACCTTTACTTACAAGGGATCAGTTAAGACTACTAAAATATGATAATATCGCGTCAGGTAAATACAAAACTAATTCGGATATTGGAATGCCAAGTAAAAGATATTTTGATGATGAGGTAAAAAAATATTGTTATATGTGGAGGGATGGTGGACAGTTTTCCACAGAAAAATATATTTCTAATAATTATTTAGAAAATAAATCTAATAAAAATTAAGCTGATTTAATTTTTTTTTCTATAAATTCTGGAACTTCATCTTTATCAGTAAACTCTTCTTTTTTGCCTTTTGGCTGATATGCATAAAGTATATGTAATTTACAATATGAAAAATCTTTTAGTGAAGATCTTCCACAGAAATAAAATGATTTTTCATTTGGATGGCCTATTGGCCACTTACACGAGTTCTCATCAAGCTCTTCGAGCTGTTTAGGATTTTCTGGTTCAAAATTTTTTTCTATAATTAATGATCTAAACTTACTTTTACGAACTTTTTTTGAAGTTTGAATATTTTTTTCAATAGTTGAATTATCAAAATTTTGGTTTGATTTAACTGATCTAGTCTTAATTTTTGCTGAAAGGTTAAGTCTATGGGCTTTACCTATAACTGCGTTCCGACTTATACCTCCAATTATTTCAGCAATTTGACTTGCTGTTTTACCAGATCCCCATAACTTTTTGAGAATTTCTATTTTTTGTTCTGTCCAGCTCATAAAACAATATCTTGTGTATTATATTTATAGAACAACAATATAATGATATATGATTAATTTAAACAACCAAAAAATAAGAGTTATCAACAAAAATAAAAAAAATTTTGTTTAAATATATTTTCAATCCTAACTTGTATTAATAATTAAACTTTATAAAAAATGTATTTATGAGCTATTTAGCAAAAAATTATAATAGAAAAAATATTTCTTTCAAGTATGGAAAGGGAAGCTATCTATACTCTACTCGTAACAAAAAATATTTAGATTTTGTTCAAGGAATAGCTGTTAACTCTTTAGGTCATGCCCATCCAAAATTAGTCAAAACAATTAATGATCAATCAAAAAAACTTTGGCACGTATCTAATGCATTCCGAATTCCAGAAGGAGAAAGACTTGCTAAAAAATTATGTACTAAAACTTTTGCCGATTTTGTTATGTTTCAAAATAGTGGAGCTGAAGCTACCGAAGCAGCAATTAAAGCTGCTAGAAGATATTTTTATTCAATAGGTAAACCAAATAAAAATAGAATTTTGTGCATTAAAAATTCTTTTCATGGAAGAACTTTAGCAGCAATTTTTGCAAGTGGATCAAAGAAAATGACCGAGGGATTTGGTCCAAAAGTAACAGGTTTTGATCACTTTAGTTTCGGAGATCATAATTCTCTAAAAAATAAAATAAATAAAAACACAGCTGCCATTATGGTTGAAACTATTATGGGCGAAGGCGGTATTAAAGTTATTCCAGATTGGTGCTTAAAAGGAATAAGAGAACTATGCAACAAGAAAAAAATATTATTAATTCTTGATGAAGTCCAGTGTGGAATTGGAAGATCTGGTGATTTCTTTGCTTTTGAAAAATCTAAAGTAAAACCTGATATTGTGCCAATCGCAAAAGGAATAGGAGGGGGATTTCCCATTGGAGCAGTTTTAATGAATAAAAAAGTTGCCTCTGTTATGACACCAGGTACCCATGGATCAACATTTGGCGGAAACCCTTTAGCTATGTCTGTTGGAAATGTGGTAATGGATATCATATCAAATAAGAAATTTTTAAATAATGTAAAACGTTTATCAAAATATTTTTTATTTAAGCTAAATAAAGTTCAGGAAAAACATCCAAATGTAATCAAGCAAATAAGAGGAAAAGGTTTTTTGATTGGAATACAATTATATAAAGATCAAAATAAATTTATAAAAAAATTAATGGATAATAAGTTATTGACTATTCGAGCGGCTGAAAACGTTGTTCGTATTTTGCCTCCATTAAATGTTAAAAAAAGTGAAATAGATTTAGCAATAAAAATTGTTGATAAGGTCTGTTCGCAGGTAAAATAATTATGAAACACTTCATAAATTTAAAAGATATACCAGCAAAAGATCTTAGAAAGATTATTTCTGATGCAAAGAAAAGAAAAAGTTTAAGAAAAAAACTTAGTACTCTAGAGGTTGATAAAGGAGAGCCTCTTAAAGGTAAGATTTTGATTCAAATGTTTGAGAAGGCGAGCTCAAGAACTAGAATTAGTTTTTATTTAGCAATTAAACAGTTAGGGGGAGGCACTTTAACTCTTCGATCTAATGAACTCCATTTGGGTCAAGGTGGAGAAAGTATAGCTGATACAGCAAAAATACTATCCACTTATGGAGATGGATTTATGTTAAGAACAGACAGTGATAAGAAAGTAAAAGTCTTTAAAAAATATTTATCTATACCAATTATAAATGGTTTGAGTCCATCATCACATCCGACACAGATTTTATCAGACGTTTTTACTGTTGAAGAAATAATGAAGAAACCTATTTCCAATTTAAAGATTTGCTGGATAGGTGACTCCAACAATGTTTTAAACAGTTTAATAGCTGCATCAGTAAAATTTTCTTTTAAGCTAAGTATTGGTTGTCCAAAAAAATTTGAACCAGGAAAAGAGGTTAGAGCTTGGGTCAAAAAAAATAATAAAGATATTTATATTTATAATGATGCAAAAAAAGCAGTTTCTGGCGCTGACGTAATTTTTTCTGATAAAGTTATTTCTTTAAATGACAAAGTTAACAAGAAGAAAAAAATGAAAGCGTTCAAAAATTTTAAAATTGATAAAAAATTAATGAGTTACACAAAAAAAAGTTGCATTTTTTTACATTGTTTACCTAGAGGAGACGAAGTGAGTGACGATGTTTTTTTGGGAAAAAAATCTCATGTATGGCAACAAGCACTCAATAGAGTTCATGTACAAAAAAGTATTTTATTATATTGTTTTGGAAAATTAAGGTAGTGGCAAAGGGCTGTCTGAATTCTCATTTAGATATTTTATTACAGAGGCTCTATCTTTTTCTTTTCTAAGACCTGCATAAGCCATCTTTGTTCCCTTAATCCATTTTGCAGGCTTAATTAAAAATCCATTTAGTTCTTCAAAAGTCCATTCTTTATCATACGCTGCCAATGCTTTAGAATATTTATAATCTTCAACCGCTCCAACTTTTCTTCCCACAACATTATATAGCGCTGGACCTATAGCATTCTTTCCTCCTTTAACAATTGAATGACAAGCTGCACATTTTTTAAAAACTTTTTCACCATGAGCAATATCTCCCATTGCCATCAATGCTGATATATCAATTTTATCTGACGTCGTGCTTGAGCTGGTTGTGGATACAGTAGTGGCAGCTTCTACTTCAACTGAATAACCAGGCGTTTCAGGTTTCTCTACATGGAATATAACATCAGATAATTTTCCAATACCAATAACAAGCAGGGCTACCATTAAAACTGCAGCAACTATTTTATTTATTTCGAAAGAATCCATTTTTTCTAAATTTTGTAGTGAACGTATAACACGATAAATTAAAAAAAAGCTAAAATTTAATGTATAAATTTGCCTCTATAGTTGTTTAATGAGTATAATAATTTGAAAATATAATGAAAACTTTAGTAATTATACCCTCTAGAATGTCTGCAACTAGGCTTCCAGGTAAACCGTTATTTAAAATAAATGGTTTATCAATTATATCACATGTGTCTAAAAAAGCTGGAGAAGCCAATATTGGAGACGTGATTGTAGCTACAGAGGATCAAGAAATTATTGATGATGTTAAAAGTAATGGTTTCAATGCTATTTTAACCAGCAATAAACATAAGACAGGTACAGATAGAATTTACGAAGCACTTAAAAAATCAAATGTTAGAGATGTTGATTTTATTATGAATTTACAAGGTGATGAACCAGCAATCGATATTGATGATATCAAAAGTTTGAATGACAAAATGTTAAAAAATAATTCTAATTTAGGAACTCTTGCCGCAAAAATAAAAGATAATAAAAACCTTAAGAATGAAAATATTGTTAAGGTCATCACTGAAATTAGCCTAGAAAGTGATCATTTTCCAAAGGCTGTATCCTTTTCAAGAAAATCTGAGCAGGTTGAAAATATTTATCACCATATAGGAATTTATTGTTATTCAAGAGATTGTCTAGAAAAATTTGTTCATTTGGATCAATCCAAAAATGAAATAGAAAATCGACTAGAGCAATTAAGAGCATTAGATAATAATATTGATATAAATGTTTCACTCGCTATGTCATCTCCAATAGGAGTGGATACAGAAGAAGATTATCTAGCCTTAAAAAAAATAATGGAATATAAGAATTGATGAGTAAAATTTATTTTCAAGGAACTTTTGGTGCATATTCTCATTTAGCAGCGCTTTCTATTGATCATAAAGCTGAGATTTTGCCATGTAAAACTTTTGATGAGTGTTTTAACAAAGCATCCGAAGAGCCAGATAGCAGAATTATAATTCCAGAATCAAATAGGATTACTGGTAATATTGGAATTGAATATTTAATATTTAAACATAGGCTAAATATTTATAAAGAGCATTTTCAAAAAATTGAACACAACTTATTAGGACAAACTGGTGCAAAATTAAAAGATATCAAAGAGGTATATTCACATGCTCAAGGATTATCTCAGTGTTCAAAATTTATAAAAGAAAATAATTTAGCAGAACATATCAGAGCAGATACTGCTGGATCAGCTGAAATGATTTCTAAAACAAAGGATATCAAACAATCTGCGATAGCATCTTCCTTAAGTGCTGAAATTTATGGCTTGGAAGTAATTAAAAAAAATATAGAAAACGAAAGTGGAAATTTGACAAGGTTTTTAGTTATGGGGAAAAATATTTCTCAACCAGAATTTAAAAACAAAAATTATATAACCTCTTTTTTATTTAAACTTAAAAGTAAGCCAGCTGCTCTCTATCAATCACTAGGAGGTTTTGCTATTAATGGTGTAAATTTAACAAAACTACAAAGTTATCCAGAAAAAAATAGTTTCGATTCTTATTTTTTTTTATGTGATTTAGACGGACATATTGAAGACTCAAAAGTTCAAAAATCTCTTGAAGAGCTAGGTCTACATTGTGAGGATTTTCACGTTCTAGGTGTTTTTGAAGCTGATAGTTTGAGACAAAATAAATAAGAATCTTTTCTTGTAGATTAGAAATTTTAACTGCTATAATAGATCTGGAGGCTAGAGGTGGATGCTGCTTGAACCCGACCAGATCTTAACGGAAGCAGTCGTAGAGACAGTTATTCAGGTTCTAGTCTCCTTATAGGTATATGAATAATAACTCAAAAGTATTAGCATTAAAATACAGACCACAAACTTTTGATGATCTTATAGGTCAAGAGGTTGTTGCGGAAACTATTATTAATTCCATAAAAGCTGACAAAATACCTAATGCATATTTGTTCACTGGAATAAGAGGAATAGGAAAAACTACTACTGCAAGAATTGTTGCAAAAGCACTTAATTGCTCAAATGGAATAGAAAATAAATGTAAAATTAAATGTGATAATTGTGATGCGATTACAAACTCAAATCATATCGATGTTCTTGAGATGGATGCCGCAAGTAAAACAGGCGTAGATGACGTAAGAGATTTGATTGAATTTTCTAAATATGGGCCAACATCTGCAAAATATAAAATTTTCATAATTGATGAAGTTCATATGCTCAGCAAGCAAGCATTTAATGCATTATTAAAAACTTTAGAAGAGCCGCCAGAATATTTAAAATTTATTTTTGCAACAACAGAAATTAAAAAAATTCCTATTACTGTTGTTTCTAGATGTCAAAGATTTGATTTGTCTAGAATTAAATCCTCAGAATTATTAGAATATATAAAGTTAATTAAAGATAAGGAAAACGGAAAAATAACAGAAGATGCTTTAAAGCTTATAGTAAAAATTTCGGAAGGTTCTGTTAGAGATGCTTTATCATTATTAGATAGAGCATTATTAAGTTTGGATGATGGAAAGGAATTGGATTTAAATTCAGCTCAGAAAATTTTTGGATATTTTGATAAATCTCAATTAATTGATTTATTTGAGCTGATTTTAAAAGGTGAAGAAACAAAAGTAATAAATATTTATAGAAAAATTTACGACCAGGGTGTTGAACCAAAAGTTTTTATTAATGACTTCTTAGAGTTACTTTATTATTTTAAAAATATCAATTCTTTAACTTTAGAAAGTACAAACTTTTCATTAAATGATGAAGAATTTTCTAAAATTAAAAATTTATCAAATCAAATAGACTCAGATGTATTGATATTATTTTGGCAATTTGCCATTTCTTCTCTTGAAGAAATTGATATTGTTTCTAACCAACACCTTTCAATTGAAATGTTCTTAATAAGACTAATGCATTTAAGTTCAGTAAAATCTAAAAATAAAATTGAAAAAGTTGAGATTGATTTGAAGAGTGAAAATTTAGTTAACAATAAAGAAACTGAATTAACAACTAAAACAATTAACCAAATTAAGAATGTTGCACAAGAAGAAAAAACTAAACCAGAAGTACAATCAGATATTAAAGGAGAAAAGAAAATTAATATAAATGCATTTGAAGAACTAATTGAAATCTGTTCAAAAAAAAAGGAGATCAAACTAAAATACGAATTAGAAAAAAATGTTAATCTCGTAAAATTCGAAAAAAATAGAATTGAAATATCTTTTAATGAAAGTTTAGACAAAGATTTTGTAAAAGATTTATCATCAAAACTTTTCGAATGGACAGATGAGAGATGGATTATTACATTTAGTAAATTAAAAGGGCAAATGTCATTAAAAGATATAGAAAAAAATGAAAAAAAACACTTAATTGATGAAATGAAAAATTCAGAAATATTTAAAAGTGTTCTGGATAGATTTCCTGATGCAGAATTAATAGATGTAAATTCAAAAAAAGATGGAGTTGATAATGACTGATTTTAGTAAAATTTTAGATAAAGCAAAAGAACTTGAGGCCAAAATGAAAGAAAGCCAACAAAAGATTAAGGAAATCAGAGTTGAAGGAGTTTCGGGTTCAAATTCTGTAAAGATAACTTTGGATGGAGAGGGAGAGATGCAAACGATAAAGTTATCTGATGAAATTATGAAAGAAGACAAAACCATAATTGAAGATTTAATTGTTGCAGCCCATAATAGTGCCAAATCTCAACTTAAATCAAAAACAACTGAGGAAATTTCAAAAGCAACAGGTGGGTTTGGAATTCCAGGTTTCAAATGGCCCTTATAAAATATGGAAAATGGTAATGAGATAGATGATTTAATTAAACTGATATCAAAATTGCCTGGCTTGGGTCCTAAATCAGCTAAGCGGATTGTATTAAAGTTAATTAATAACAGAGATGAATTAGTAAAACCTTTAGCAAAATCATTAGCAGACGTTTATAAAAATATTTCAAGATGTAAAATTTGTGGGGCTCTAAAATCTATTTCAATAGAGTGTGATTATGAAAATTGTAAAATTGTAGATAAAAAATATGAAAAAATTTGTGTAGTAGAAAATATATCTGACCAGTGGAGTATAGAAAGTTCAAATATATATAAAGGTTATTTTCACATTTTAGGAGGTACTATTTCATCAGCTGGACAAAAAAAAGAGGATTTATTAATTAATTCTTTAGTGCAAAGAGTTAAAAAAGATAAGATAGAAGAAGTCATACTCGCAACTAGTGCAACTGTTGAAGGTCAAACAACTGCATATTATATTCAAGATAGTTTAAAAGACTTGAATGTTAAGATTACTAAATTAGCACAAGGATTACCTGTTGGTGGAGAAATTGAAAGTTTAGATGATGGAACTTTATTTTCTGCTTTTAAAAATAGGTCTAATTTGGTTTCGAACTCAGATTAGATTTTTTTTTCAATCTATTTAAATGAAGTAATGGTTCAGTATAGCCTGAAGGTTGTTCTTTACCTTTAAACACTAAATCACACGCAGTTTGAAATGCTATAGAGTTTTCATAATCACTGCTCATTTTAACATATAGTGGATCATCTTTGTTCTGGTCGTCTACTATTTTTGCCATCTCTTTCATTATTTCAGTTACTTGTATTTTGGTTGTAATACCATGATGTATCCAGTTTGCTATATGCTGAGATGAAATTCTAAGAGTGGCCCTGTCTTCCATCAAACCTATGTTGTTAATATCTGGCACTTTAGAACAACCAACCCCCTGATCGACCCATCTCACAACATACCCTAATAAAGTTTGTGCAGAATTGGAAATTTCTTTATTTATATCTTCTACAGACCAATTAGGTCTATCTGCTATTGGGATGGTTAAGAGATCATCAAGCTTAGCTGGTTCTCTATCAATTAATTTTTTTTGTTCGCTAAAAATATTTATTTCATGATAATGTAAAGAATGTAAAGCAGCTGCTGTTGGAGAAGGAACCCATGCGCAGTTTGCACCTGCTTTTAAGTGTCCTGTTTTTTGCTCCATCATATCTTTCATTTTGTCTGGCATAGCCCACATTCCTTTTCCAATTTGAGCTTTACCAGAAAACCCACAACTTAAACCAATATCAACATTGTTATTTTCGTATGCATTAATCCATTTAGATGATTTCATATCACCTTTTTTTATCATAGGACCAGCTTCCATTGATGTATGCATTTCATCACCAGTTCTATCTAAGAAACCAGTATTGATAAAAAAAACTCTATTTTTAAGACTTCTAATGCATTCTTTCAAATTTGCTGATGTTCTTCGCTCTTCATCCATAATCCCAATCTTACATGTGTACTTAGGTAAATTTAGAACTTCCTCAACTTTAGAAAAAATTAAATCTGTAAATGCTGTCTCGTCTGGACCATGCATTTTAGGTTTTACAATATAAACTGATCCAGTTCTTGAATTATTTTTATTTTTAATATCATGAAGCGCAGCTGCTGTGGTTATAAAAGCATCCATAATTCCTTCAGGTATTTCACTTCCATCACTTAATAAAATTGAAGGGTTAGTCATCAGATGACCAACATTTCTTACCAGCAAAAGACTTCTTCCATGTAATTTTAAACCTTTACCATCTTTTGAGATAAAACTTCTATGTGGATTTAATTTTCTCTCAAATAATTTTCCTTCTTTTTCAAATTTTGACTTAAGGTCTCCTTTCATTAGGCCTAGCCAATTTCGATAACAAACAATTTTATCTTCTGAGTCAACAGCTGCTACACTATCTTCATTATCACAAATTGTTGACACTGCTGATTCTAGTATAATATCACTAATACCTGCATGATCTTGTTGAGCAGCAAAAGCTCTTGAGTCTTTTAGAATTTCAATATGTAAATTATTATTTTTTAAAATAATTGCAGAAGGATTATCACTTTCGCCTCTGTGCCCAACAAATTTATTTTCGTCCTCCAAATCAAAAATATCAGCACCTTTCAAAACTTTTAATTTTCCATTTTTTACAGCAAAGCTTGTAATTTTATTCCAGCTTAGTCCAGCTAATGTAAAGTACTTATCTAAAAAATCCCTTCCATATTTTATAACCATTTCACCTCTCAAAGGATCATATCTTTCAGATACGCTATCTTCAGATTGTTCAATTATATCTGTACCATAAAGACTATCGTATAAACTCATCCATCTTGCATTCGCGGCATTTAATGCATACCTAGCATTCATGACAGGCACAACTAACTGAGGCCCAGCTATACTTGCAATTTCTTCATCAACATTTTTTGTTTCAATTTTAAAATCAGGTCCTTCATTTTTTAAATAACCAATTTCTAATAAAAATTTTTTGTACTCATCTAAATTAAATTCTTTACCTTTATTTTTGATATGCCAATCATCTATTTTCTTCTGTAAATCTTCTCTAAATTTAATTAATTCTTTATTTTTTGGCGCAAGTTCATCGAGTGTTTTTTCTAGACCTGACCAAAAATTTTCTGTAGATACATTTGTATTTTTTAATAATTCTTCATTTACAAAGTTTGATAGATTTTCAGATACCTGAAGATTATTAATTTTAATATATTTTTCTTGCATAGCACTTAATTCGTACCCCATCTGTATTTTTGCCTGAGAGCTTTACTCCTTCGGCGGAAATCAATCTCTTTCCAGAGTGTTATGCTTTAATCGGTCCTTTTGCCTGAGAGTTTCCGGGGTGGTTGCTCCTTCGGCGCTATAAATAGTCTCTCCCGATAGTGGATTTGTATCTGTTAAATGATTTAAGTCAATTAATAAGAATTACACTTTATTTAATATCATTTTATTGCCTTATTTAATATCATTTTATTGCCTTTTTTGTATTTTAACCATCCGTTATAAATAAATTATGAAAAATTATCTAAATTTTGAAACAGAAATTAAAGATCTAGAAAATGAACTAGAAAAATTAAAAGATCCCTACAATCAAGAGGGACTATCAGAAGTGGATACACAAAAAATTTCAAGCACTCAAAATGAAATAGATGAAAAATTAAAAAATATTTATTCCAATCTAGATCCTTGGCAAACTACTATGGTTGCTCGTCACGAAGATAGACCAAAAGCAAAATTTTTTATTGATAATTTGTTTGATGACTTTATTTCGCTATCTGGAGACAGATATTACGGAGAGGATAAATCAGTTTTAACAGGATTTGCAAAATTTAATGGAAAATCTGTTCTAGTTATAGGTCAAGAAAAAGGGGAAGATTTAGATAGTAGGATTGAAAGAAACTTTGGAATGATGAGGCCTGAAGGTTATAGAAAAACAATAAGATTAATGAACTTAGCAAATAAATTCAATATTCCGATAATCTCTTTTATTGATACTCCAGGAGCATATCCAGGTGTCGGAGCAGAAGAGCGAGGACAAGCCGAGGCAATTGCAAAATCAATTGAATGCTGTATGGAACTAAAAGTTCCAACAATTGCAATAATTATAGGCGAAGGTGGTTCTGGTGGAGCAATAGCATTAGCCTCATCAAACAAAGTTCTTATGCTAGAAAATGCAATTTACTCAGTAATATCTCCAGAAGGTTGTGCAACTATTCTTTGGAGAGATCCAAAAAAAATGCTCGATGCGGCAAAAGCCATGAAGCTTTCAGCTAAAGATTTACTAAAGTTAAAAGTTATCGATGAAATAATTGAAGAACCTTTAGGTGGTGCACATAGAGATAGAGATATTATATTAAATAACGTGAGAGAAATTTTAACAAAAAATTTAAATTATTTTGATGAATTATCTTCTGAGGAAATAATGAATGAGAGAAAAAATAAATTTCTTAAAATTGGAAGAAACGACGGTTTTATTACTAGTACTGAGGATTTAAGCACATTAACCATTAAGAAAAATAATTTAGATCAAATTTTTAAATCAAAAAAAATATTATTAGCGATTATTGGTGGATTAATTTTAGTTTCTTCAATCTTTTTACTAATTTAAATTCTATAAGGCTCCACAACAGTTTTTAAATTTTTTTCCTGTAGCCTCACATCTGTCATTTCTAGAAATTTTTTGATTTTTGTTTAGTAACAATAAACATTTCGGATTATCAGATGGATTTATTTTCTTAGAATTTGTTTCTTCGTTACTTTGCTCCATCACTACTTTTAAGTTCATCAGGATAGTTACGTAATCTAATTTTAATTTTTCTAAAAGATTTGAAAATAATTCAAATGCTTCTTTTTTATATTCAACTAATGGATCTCTCTGACCATATGATCTTAACCCTATAACTTGTCTTAATTGCTCCAAATATTGAATGTGAGATTTCCAGTTTAAATCAATTGATTGAAGAAAAATTCTTTTTTCAATTTCTTTTGCATGATCTTCACCCAGAATTTTAACTCGCTCATTTCTAGTTTCTTGAAATTTATTAAAAATCTTTTCTCTGAAATCTTTATCTTTTGCTTCAATTAAATCCTTAAATTCAGTTTCTTCAAAGCTTTTTCCAACTATTTGTTTAGTCTTATTATAAAATTCATTACTTTTAGGATTGGATAAATTTGAAATTTTTAACTTAATTAAATCATCAGATATTTCTTTTAAAAATTCATCTGAATAATCAAAGATATTTTCACTGTTCATTGCATTTTTTCTTTGAGAAAATACAACGTGCCTTTGATCATTAAGAACATTATCAAATTTGATCAGCGTTTTTCTTATATCAAAATTTCTAGCTTCTACTTTCTGTTGGGCTCGCTCTAATGCTTTATTAATCCAAGGATGATCAATACTTTCACCATCTTTAAGTCCAAGTTTTTCGAGCATACTATTCATTGATTCTGATCCAAAAATTCTCATCAAATCGTCCTCTAAACTAACGTAAAATACAGAACTACCTTCATCTCCTTGTCTTCCAGATCTTCCTCTGGCCTGGTTATCCACCCTTCTAGACTCCATTCTTTCTGTACCAATTACAAACAAACCCCCTAAGGATTTAATTTTATCTTTATTTATTTTTAGTTGGTCTTCTGGAATAGAACCTTTTTTACCACCAAGTTGAATATCAACACCCCTTCCTGAGATACTTGTTGTAATTATTAAAGAATTTTCTTTACCTGCATTTGCAATTATCTCAGCCTCATTTTCATGATTTTTTGCATTTAACACTACGTGTTTAATATTTTTTTGATTTAATAAATTTGAATAAACTTCAGATTTATTAATGCTTGAGGTAAATACTAAAATAGGTTGACCTAATTTGTTTCTTTCAATTATTTTTTCTATAATCGCATCATTCTTTTCTTTTTCTGTTCTAAAAATTAAATCATTAAAATCTTTTCGGATCATTTCTTTATTTGTTGGAATAACAACAACGGGAAGATTGTAAATTTCAAAAAACTCTTCAGACTCTGTAGCAGCTGTACCAGTGCAACCAGATATTTTTTTATAAAGTTTAAAATAATTTTGATAAGTTATTGAAGCTAAAGTTTGATTTTCAGACTGTACTTGAATTTTTTCTTTGGCCTCCAAAGCTTGATGTAAACCATCTCCAAAACGTCTGCCTTCTAAAATTCTTCCAGTAAGTTCATCAATAATTTTGAGACTTCCATCTTTAACAATATAGTCTCTACCCTTTTCAAATAGATGATTTGCTCTTAAAGCTTGATTAACATGGTGAACTAAATGTAAATTTTCTGGATCATAAAAATTATTATTTTTTAGAATTCCAGCGTCAGAAAAAAGTTTTTCAACATTATTGATTCCATCATTTGTTAATAAAATACTCTTTTCTTTTTCATCTATTTCAAAATCTTTATTATTTAAGTTTTTAATTAATTTATTAATTGCTAGGTATTGGGCAGTTTTATCTTCAGCTGCTCCAGAAATTATCAAAGGTGTTCTCGCTTCATCAATCAAACATGAATCAATTTCATCTACTATTGAAAAATTATGACCTCTTTGAACCATTTGCTCTTCAGAAAATTTCATATTATCTCTTAAGTAATCAAAACCCAATTCACTATTAGTTGCATAAGTGATATCACAATTATAATTTCTTTTACGTTCAGCATCATCTTGATAGTTGTTAATAAATCCCGATGAAAGACCAAGAAAATTATAAATTTGTCCCATTTCAATTGAGTCTCTTTTTGCAAGATAGTCATTTACAGTTACTATATGAACACCTTTGCCGCTCAATGCATTTAAATAGGCGGCAAGTGTTATAGTTAAAGTTTTTCCTTCTCCAGTTCTCATTTCAGCAATTTTACCTTCATGTAAAGCTACACCTCCTATTAACTGAACGTTAAAATGTTTTTCTTTTCGTGTTCGTTTGGCAGCCTCTCTGACTAAAGCAAAAGCTTCTGGAAGTAACTCATCTAAAGTTTTTCCATCTTTTATCTGATTTTTAAATTCACTAGTTTTATTTGGAAAGTCATCGTTATTTAAATTTTTAAAATCTTCCTTATGTAAGTTTATTTTTTTAACAATTTTATCAATTCTATCGAGCTCTTTTTGATTACTAGATTTGATAAATT
>CACJYE010000022.1 GCA_902597555.1 uncultured Pelagibacteraceae bacterium | reverse complement strand
GGAGGTGTTCCTAGAACATCTACTTTAGCGTTAAATAATGCAACTTTACCTTTTTTAGTTAAGCTTGCTAATAAAGGTTATCAAAAAGCATTAAGTGAAGATAAAAACTTTTTAGCAGGGTTAAATGTTCACAAAGGTCATGTAACTTATAAAGCAGTTGCTGAAGTTTTTGGTCACAATTTTGTTGAACCTGGAGAAGCTATCAAACATTAAAAATGGAAAAAAACTATCCTTCAAGCACAAAGGTAGTTGTAATAGGAGGTGGTGTAGCTGGGACTTCTTGTGCTTATCATTTAGCTAAATTTGGCTGGAAAGATATAATTTTATTAGAAAGAGACCAACTTACCTCTGGAACGACATGGCATGCTGCAGGATTAATAGGTCAATTGGGAGCTACTTCTACTATAACTAAATTAAGAAAATATTCTTTAGATCTTTACAAGGAGCTAGAAAAAACAACAGGTTTATCAACTGGTCTTAAACAAAATGGAGCAATAACCGTTGCCTCATCACAAGAAAGGATGCAGGAGTTGTTAAGACAAGCAACAACTGCACAACTATCCAATGTTGATGTAGAGGTTTTAAATAAAGAAAGAATAAAAGAATTATATCCAGTAGTAAAAAACGAAGATCTAGTAGGTGGAGTTTATATGCCAAAAGATGGTCAGGCCGATCCTGTTGGAGTTACCAATGTATTAGCTAAAGCTGCTAAAATGTTGGGTGTTAAAATATTTGAAAAGTCACCAGTAAAAAAAATTTTAGTAAAAAATAAAAGAATATGTGGTGTTGAAACTTCTCAAGGAAAAATTGATTGTGAATATATAGTTTTAGCTTCAGGTATGTGGTCTAGACAAATTGGAGAAGATATTGGTGTTAGTGTTCCGCTATATCCTAATGAGCACTTCTACGTGATCACAGAACCAATGAAAGATCTTCCAAAAAATCTACCTGTTTTGAGGGATTACAATGCATGTTTATACTTAAAAGAAGATGCTGGAAAAATGTTAGTTGGAATTTTCGAACCTAATGCAAAACCTGCTTTTAAAGATAGTGGAAAAGTTCCTGATGATTTTTCATTTGGAGAATTTCCTGATGATTTTGATCATTTTGAACCTTACCTTGAGAAATCTTTTCATAGACTTCCAATGTTAGAAAACGCAGGTATAAGAAAGTTTTTTTCAGGACCCGAGTCGTTTACACCTGATACTCAATATTTACTTGGGGAAACACCAGAAGTAAAAAACCTTTATACATGTTGTGGTTTTAATAGTATTGGAATAGCGAGTTCTGGAGGAGCAGGAAGAGTAACTGCGGAATGGATGATTAACGGTCATATAAATGAAGATTTATTTTCTTTAGATATAAAAAGATTTCAAAAGCTTCATTCATCTAAAAAATTTATCATGGATAGGGTTACTGAAACCTTAGGGGATTTATATGGGATGCATTGGCCTTATAAACAACACGAAACTTCAAGAAATGAAAAAATACTACCTTATCATGATGAGTTAAAAAAAGCTGGTGCGTGTTTTGGTGTTACTGGAGGTTTTGAAAGACCTATGTGGTACTCTTTAAACGGTGAAGAACCAAAATATAATTATAGTTTTAATTATCAAAATTGGTACCCCTCTGCAAAACATGAAACCATAAATGCTAGAAAGAATGTAGGACTTTTTGATTTTTCAACTTTTTCTAAATTTGACTTAAAAGGTGAGAAAACTCATAGTGAATTACAAAAAATCTGTACAGCCAACATTAAAAATGAAATTGGAAAAACTACCTATACTCACATGCTTAATGAAGATGGTGGAATAGAAACAGATTTAACTGTTGTTTGTATAGATAAAAATTATTTTAGAATAGTAAGTTCAGCCGCTACAAGAGAAAGAGATAAATTTCATATTTTAAAATATTTATCTAAGGATGTTGAATTTTTTGATGTTACAGAAGAGATTTGTTGTCTTGGTATATTTGGACCTAAAAGTAGAGACATGATTCAAAAGATAAGTGAAGGGGATTTTGCATCAGAAAATTTTCAATTTGGTTCAAGTAAAAATATAAATATAGATGATATTAAAGTTTGGGCACAAAGAATATCTTATGTAGGTGAACTTGGATTTGAATTATATGTCGATAAAGAAAACGCCTTAAAATTATATAAAATTTTAATTGAAGAGGGTAAAAATTTCGATTTATCTCATTGTGGAATGCATGCGATGGACATAATGAGAATGGAAAGTGGTTTTTTGCATTGGGGTCATGATATTTCCCCAGAGGAAAATCAGTATCAAGCAGGTTTAAATTTTACTATTAGTTATAAAAAAAATGTTAATTTTATAGGTAAAGACGCATTGTTAAAAATTAAAGATAAACCTTTAGTAAAGACAATGATGATGTTTACATTAAAAGATAGTAAACCAGGTCAACCTTTGTTGCTACATGAAGAGCCTATTTATTTAGATGATAAAATTATTGGAAGAACAACTTCAGGAAATTATTCATTCTGCTTTGACAAAAATTTATCATTTGGTTATGTTAATTCAGGAAACACAATAGATACGCTTAAAGATAAAAATTTGTTCATAGAAGTAGAGAAGATCAAATATCCAATCGAAATTCTTTCAAAACCATTAAATACGAAAGATTTTAGAAAAATTTAGTTAATTTTAATTTATTGAATTTAGGTTAATTAGCTGTTTAAATAAAGTGTGAAAAAAAACGACCAAAACGATCCATTATATAATAGTGATATTTCTAGAAATAAAGATTATGAAGTAGATAAGATTAAAACTACTGATGTAAATATTTTACTGAATAGAGTAAGATTAGACCAAAAAAGAGTTTTAAAAAAAAGAATTGTTTTTTCAATTATATTAGCTGGTTTAGTTAGCTCATTAGCAATTTATTTTATTATTTAGTTTAGAATTTGATTTAAAAAAGTTTATTGAAACAATAAAGATTTATATTATAAACCATTTATCAATTAAGGCGGGGTAGCTCAGTTGGTTAGAGCGCGGGACTCATAAGCCCGAGGTCAGTGGTTCGATCCCACTTCCCGCTACCAAAAATTATGAAAGATATTTATATAACTTGGGAAGAATATCATAAAAAAATTGAGCAATTAGCAAAAAAAGTTTATGAGGATAAGTTAAAATTTAATCAAATTATTTGCATTGCAAAAGGTGGATTAAGAGTAGGAGATGTTTTTAGTAGACTTTTCAATGTTCCTTTAGCAATCTTATCTGTAGAATCTTACCATGGTAATAGTGATGATATTAAAAACCAACAAGGACAGTTTACTTTTTCAAGAGATTTAGCAAAAACTACTCCAAATTTAGGTTCACATATTTTGTTAGTTGATGATTTAGCAGACTCTGGAAAAACTTTAATAAAAAGTATTAAATGGTTAAATCATTTTTATGGATTTTATTTAGATGAAAAAATTAAAACTGCAGTTATATGGCACAAATCAACTTCAAAATTTAAACCTGATTATTCTGTAGATTATTTAAAAGATTCTCCGTGGATACATATGCCTTTTGAGAAATATGAAACTACAAATATAAAAGATTTTAAGTTTGAAAAATGATTATTTAATTAAACTGTCATTAAATTGACTAGAAACTCTAACGAACGTTGTACATTTACTTAATTGTTTAAGCGAAGGTGCGCCAACATAAGTACAACTGCTCCTTACACCTCCAAGAATATTTAAAATAGTGTCGTTTATTTTTCCTCTATATTTGACTCTTACTTTTCTTCCTTCACTACTTCGATAATCTGATAGTCCTCCATAGTGTTTTTTATTAGCAACTTCAGAACTAGATCCATAAAACTCTATATATTTTTCTCCATTAACTTTTACAATTTTACCTTTTCCTTCATCATGTCCTGCTAACATACCTCCAAGCATTACAAAATCAGCACCACCTCCAAAACCTTTGGCAACATCACCAGGACAAGTGCATCCACCATCTGCAATAACATGCGCACCAAGTCCATGAGCAGCATCAGCACATTCAATTACCGCACTTAATTGTGGATAACCAACTCCAGTTTGAATTCTTGTTGTGCAAACACTTCCAGGTCCAATTCCAATTTTAACAATGTCTGCTCCACTTAGAACTAATTCTTGAGTCATATCAGCCGTTACAACATTACCTGCAATTATTGTTTTAGTTGGGTATTTATCTCTTACTGATTTAATAAAATTGGTAAAATGTTCTGTGTAACCATTTGCAACATCAATACAAATAAATTTAAAAAAACTAAACTCTTTTAAAACTTTATCTAAATTTTTAAAATCATCTTTTTTGATACCAACACTAAGTGCGATATTAGGATAGATTTTTTTAATATTTTTATTTTGTTTGATTTTTTTAACATCGTGCTGTTTTGTTAAGGAAGTAATCATTCCATATTCGTTTAATTTTTCAGCAACACTTAGTTCTCCAACCCCGTCCATATTTGCTGCCATTATTGGAATACCTGACCATTCATTTTTGCTGTATTTAAATCTGTACGTTCTTAGAAGATTTACGTCTTTACGGCTTTTTAGGGTACTTCTTTTAGGTCTAAAAAGCACATCTGAATAATCTAACTTAAGCTCTTCTTCAATTCTCATTGATGATTAAGTTATAATCATAATAATTTATTTCAAACATTATATAGCCTGTGGATAAGTTTTTTTACTTTCTAATGCCCTGGAAATTCAATTAAATTCTCAACTTTATAATTACTTTTTACTAGATTATCTGATCCACCTAGATCAAATAGGTTTATTACAAACACAAAAGCAGCAACTCTTCCTTTTGATATCTCTACTAATTTTGCTGCTGCTTCAGCTGTACCTCCAGTTGCAATTAAATCGTCTATAATTAGAACTTCATCTTTTTCATTTATAGAATCTTTATGAACCTCAATCGTCGCAGTTCCATATTCAAGCTCAAAATCTACCGAGTGAACATCTGCGGGTAATTTATTTTTTTTTCTAAGCATAATAAATGGTTTTTTTAGAACAAACGAAACAGCTGATGCAAATACAAAGCCTCTAGACTCAATAGCTGCTATTTTTGTAAAATTATACTTTTTTGATCTTTCAATAATTTGATTAATTGTCTCTGCAAATGCATTTTCATCTTTGATTAAGGTAGTTATATCTCTAAATAAAATACCTTTTTTTGGATAATCGGGAATAGATCTAATATAATCTTTTAAATTCATAATAGTTAAATATAAAAGTATAAATAAATAATTTTTGAAGTATGACAACAAATAAATTAGCAATAATTGGTGGTAGTGGTCTTTATGATGTTGAGGAATTCGAAGAAAGAGAATTACTTGATTTACAAACACCCTGGGGAAAACCTTCTGATCAGATTTTAAAAACTAAATATAATAGTAAGGAAGTTTATTTTTTACCAAGACACGGAAGAGGACATTTTGTTTCTCCTTCAAATATTAATTTTAGAGCAAATATAGATGCTCTCAAGCAATTAGGAGTTACAGACATTGTCTCTGTATCAGCTGTAGGTTCTCTTAAGGAGGATTTACCACCAGGAAAATTTGTTATTGTAGATCAATTTATTGATAGAACTTTTTCGAGGATAAAAACTTTTTTTGACGAAGAAATTGTAGCCCATGTGTCGATGGCTCACCCAACTTCTAGCGGATTAATGAATGCATGTGAAGATGCAATTAAAAAATCAAAAATAGATTATCAGAGAAACGGTTCTTATGTTGTAATGGAAGGACCACAATTTTCAACACTGGCAGAGTCTAATTTGTACAGATCTTGGAAAGCAGATGTAATAGGTATGACTAACATGCCCGAAGCAAAACTTGCTAGAGAAGCTGAAATTAGGTATGCATCAGTATCAATGGTAACTGATTTTGATTGTTGGCATCCAGATCATGAGAATGTTGACGTAAAACAAGTTATTAAAGTATTATTAGGAAATGCTGAAAAAGCCAAAGTTATGATAAAAAATTTAATTGATAATTTTGAAGATCATATTGATCCAAATGATCCAACTAATAATTGTTTAGATGTAGCAATAATAACAGCTCCAGAAAAAAGAACAAAAAAAACCTTAGATAAATTAAAAACAATAGCAGGAAGGGTTTTAAATAAATGAAGAAACTATTTTTAATTCTACTATTTTTGATTATTTCTAATTACGCTTATGCTAATGGTAAAATTTTAAAAAGTGGATTTTTTACTAAATCAGCCACAGTAGAGGAGGGTATGGACGTAAAAGATCCAAAAAACAAAATTATAATTATTTATAATCATGGTCAAAATTCAAATGATAAAGCACACAAGAATGAATGTATTTGGGTAAATCAAATAAGAAATCAAGCTTCATTAGTTGATGAGGAAATTAATGGTAAAAAAATTAAGGTTTATAATTTCTGCTCAAATGATTTTGCTGGTGACATGTCATTAAAAAAACACTGGTGGAAGTCCAAAACTTCTTATGTAGGTAAACATAAGTTAGACAAAAGGGTTGAAAAAAATTTAGAATTAGTTGAAAAATTTATAAGCATGGGAGTTCCAAGAAAACAAATTATAATATCAGGTCATTCATGCGGAGGTCTATTAACCCTAATGTTGTTATCATCTCACCCTGAAAAAGTAGGTGGTGGTATATCATATATGCAAGCTTGCTTTGGTCAGCTTTCTAAAAGTTATAAAGTAAAAAAAGTAGGTCCCGAAAAGGCATTAGAAAAATTTGCTAAAAAATACCCAGGCCCTGCTGAATTAAGAGCAAGACAAATTAATAATATTAAAAATTCTGAAAATGTTCCTGTTCTAGCTTTTACGCATCCAAAAGATAAGTATGAAGGTCTGTTATCTGACTGGTTAGAAGAAGTTCCAGGAGTTAAAAGAATTGTTATTTCTGAAGATTATAAAATAAACGGAAAATCTTGTGTTGTTAAAGGAGTTGATTGGCAAAATAAAATCTCAGCTCAGAAAAATCCAGGTCATGAAATGAACCAGGCTGATTGTTTTCAATATTATAATCCAACAATAAAAGATTACATAGCTTCACGAATAAATGAAAATTAATGGTATTGAATATAAAACAATTTGGTTTAATGAAGAAAAACAGGTTGTAAAAATAATAGATCAAACAAAGCTACCACATAAATTTATAATAAAAGAATTAAGTTCTGTAAAAGACGCTATAAATGCTATCAAAACAATGGAAGTTAGGGGGGCTCCACTAATAGGAGGCACAGCTGCTTATGGAATAGTCCTTGCTGTTCAAGAAAATAAAGATCTTGAATTTATAAAAAAATGTTCTGAGGAACTAATTCAATCAAGACCTACTGCTATTAATTTAAAGTGGGCTGTAGATCGAATGATAAAAAAATTAGCAGGAATTAATAGTGACAAAATATTAAGTATTGCTTTAAATGAAGCTAAAGAAATATGTGATGAAGACGAAAAGTTTTGTAAAAATATAGGTATCAATGGGTTAAAAATAATTGAGGAAATTTATAATAAAAAGAAGGATACTGTAAATATTTTAACTCATTGTAACGCAGGTTGGTTGGCAACTATTAATTGGGGAACAGCAACTTCGCCCATTTATCATGCTCATAAAAAAGGAATTCCAATTCATGTCTGGGTAGATGAGACAAGACCAAGAAACCAAGGTGCAAATTTAACCTCCTATGAATTAAATGAAGAAGAAATTCCTAATACTATTATTGCTGATAATACAGGGGGTATTTTAATGCAAAGGGGTGAAGTTGATATGTGTATTGTAGGTACAGATAGGACATTATCCAATGGGGACGTTTGCAATAAAATTGGAACTTATCTTAAAGCATTAGCTGCTCATGATAATAACGTTCCTTTTTATGTGGCTCTTCCAAGCTCAACAATTGATTGGGATATTAAAGATGCAAAAGATATTCCTATTGAAGAAAGAAATTCAGATGAATTGTCTCATGTCGAAGGTATTGATGAGAATAATCAAATTAAGAAAGTTTTGATATACCCTAGCAAAAGTAAAGCAATGAACTTAGCATTTGATGTTACGCCTGCAAAATATGTGACAGCATTAATTACTGAAAAAGGGATTACTAAGGCTTCTTTTGATGGTTTAAAAAAATTATTTAAATGAAAAATTTAAGATCTGAAATAATAAAATATTCAAAAATGTTGAATTCAAAAAAGTTATCAGCATTAAGATCTGGTAATATTTCATCAAGGTACAAAGATGGTTTTTTAATTACTCCATCAGGAAAAAAATACTCAGCATTAAAAAACAATGATATAGTTTTTGTTTCCCTAAATGGATACTTTGATAAAAAAAAGGGAATTCCTTCATCAGAGTGGAAATTTCATCAAGATATCTACAAAAATAAAAAAGAAGCAAAAGCAATTGTTCATGCACATTCAACATGTGCTACAGCAGTTTCTACTCACAAGAGAGGAATACCGTCGTTTCATTATATGGTTGCGATGGCTGGAGGTCATGATATCAAATGTGCAAAATACGCAACTTTTGGAACAAGAGAGTTGTCAAAAAATATTTTAAAAGCATTAAAAGGACGGAAAGCTTGTTTAATTTCAAATCACGGACAGATTGCATTTGAAGAAAGTTTATCAAAAGCATTTGAACTTGCTGAAGAGGTTGAAAATATATCGCTGCAGTATATAACGAGCCTTAAATTGGGTAAGCCTAAGATTCTTTCGATTAATGAAATGAAGAAAGTTTTATCCAAATCAAAGAATTATAAAAAAGGATAGCTAATGACAAAAGTTGGAGAACACATAACTCTAGACATCATTGGTACAACAAAAGAATACGATCCTGATGTATTTGAAAAAGTAATTAATGATATAGCAAAAGCTGCAAAAGTAACAATTCTCAACATATCCAAATACAAATTTGAACCACAGGGGTTTACTATTCTTGCATTGTTAGCAGAAAGTCACATTAGTTTTCATACATTTCCAGAAAAAGGAATTATAAGTTTCGATTTCTTTACATGTGGAAAAGTAAATCCATCAGTGGCAATAGATATTATAAAGAAAGAATTTGAACACAAAAGAATAGTTAAAAAAGAATTTAATAGAGACACTAAATCTCTTTATCATGATATTTACAGTTCGCCAGGCTTACAAAAATCATATGTAGTGAATGATGTTTTAGAAGATTTTAAATCTAAAGTAGGTCAACATATTGAAATTTTAGACTTAGAACAATTTGGTAAGTCTTTATTTATAGATGGTGAAATACAAGTCGCTTCAACTGATGAGTATTTATATAGCTCAACCTTTGTAGGATCTGGTTTAAATTTAAATAAAGAGAATGAAAGAGCAGCAATTATTGGTGGTGGAGATGGTGGAGTTGCAAGAGAATGTATTTCCAAAAATTTTAACTTTATAGATTGGTATGAATTGGATCCTGAGGTTGTAGATGTTTGCAATAAACACCTAGGAGATATTAGTAAGAAAGCAAGAGAAAAAAATTCTGTCAAATGTGTTTGGGGTGATGCATTTGAGAGTATTAAATCAATAAGTGATGATACTTATGATCATATTTTTGTAGATCTTAATGATGATCAATTTTGTATAGATTTAGCTGCTAAAAATATGGATTCTTTAGAAAGAATTTTAAAACCCAAAGGAGTTATTACCGCTCAAGTAGGAAGCCAAGATAAAAAACCACAACAGGTTGAAAATTGGTTAAATGTTTTCAATCAAAACTTCGGTAATGCAAAATTATCAAGAGTTTACATACCTAGCTTTGATTGCTCCTGGAATTTTTCTTCATCAATTAATCATTAATTTTTCTTTTTTATTAATTAAATTTGTGAAATAATTCTTCTCAATTAAAGGAGAAAATAATGAATATATTCAAAAAAACTATTTTAACAGTTCTTGCTTTTTTATTTATCATTGGAAATGTTTCTGCTGAAAAAATAAAAATTGGAACTGAAGGTGCTTACCCTCCATGGAATTCAAAAGATGCATCAGGAAATCTTATTGGTTTTGAGGTAGAGCTTGCTCAAGAACTTTGTACAATTATGAAGTATGAGTGTACGATCGTTGAACAAGATTGGGATGGTATGATTCCAGCTCTAGTCATGAGAAAGTTTGATGCAATAATGGCTGGAATGTCAATTACTGCTGAAAGACAAAAAACAATTACTTTTTCACAAGGTTATGCTGATGAAGTAGCTTCTCTTGCAGTAATGAAAGGTTCAAGCTTAGAGGGTATGGATACACCAGAAGGTATTAATTTATCATTAGGTGGATCTGATGTTAAAAAAGCTCTTAAAACTTTAACAGGAGCACTTGATGGTAAAACTGTTTGTACTCAAACAGGTACAATTCACCAAAATTTTTTAGAGTCAGGTGATGTAGGAAGTGTAAATGTTAGAACTTACAAAACCCAAGATGAAGTAAACCTGGATTTAACATCTGGAAGATGTGATGTTGCTTTAGCTGCAGCAGTAGCATTTACAGATTATGCGGACAAATCAGGTAAACCAGTTGTATTAGTTGGACCAACTTTTTCAGGTGGTGCATTTGGTAATGGTGTAGGTGTTGGTATCAGGCAAGCTAGCGATAGTGCGATTGGAAAAAGAGATGCCAAAATCTTAAAAGACTTCAACAAAGCAATTAACAAAGCAAGAAAACAAGGAATTATAAGCAAACTTGCTATTAAGCACTTTGGTTTCGACGCTTCTATGTAATTAATTTCAGATCTGGCGACTATAATATATAGTCGCCAATCTATATGGAACTTCTCGCATTTGGTAAAACAGGTTGGGGTGACGAGTTATTTTACGCAACCTTGATGACAGTTGCTGTATCAATCACAGCTATGTTAGTTGGCTTCTTTTTTGCATTAATTTTTACCCCTTTAAAACTTTCAAAGTATAAAACTTTAAATTTAGTTGGTAATTTTTACACTACAGTTATTCGTGGAGTACCGGAATTGTTAGTAATCTATCTTTTCTTTTTTGGTGGCAGTGGAGCCATCATGTATGTAGCTTCAATTTTCGGTTATTACGAATACATCGAGATTAATGCATTTATTACTGGTTCAATTGCTATTGGTATTATATCAGGAGCTTATTCAACAGAAGTATTTCGTGGAGCAATTCAATCAATAGACAAAGGTCAATTTGAAGCTGCAAAGGTACTTGGAATAAACAAGTTTGGGCAATTTTATAAAATAATACTACCCCAGATGTTAAGACTTGCTATTCCAAATCTAAGTAATGTTTGGCAAATAACTTTAAAAGATACTTCTCTTATTTCAGTAACAGGATTAGTTGAAATAATGAGACAATCTTATATTGCGGCAGGATCTACTAGAGATCCATTATTCTTTTATTCATTTGCAGCAGTCTTATATCTTTTGCTTACTTACGTGAGTATGAAATTAATTAACAAATTAGAAGTTAAGTATAGCAGGGGGTATTAATGGATTTTGATTTAATGATTACTAGTTTCCCTAAACTTCTAGGAGCAACAGTAGTTACTTTAAAATTATTATCTGCATCACTATTTTTTGGATTATTCCTAGGTCTTTTCTTTGCAATTTTAAGATTAAATAAAAATATATTTATTAATAAATTTGCTTATGGCTATTCATATATATTTAGAGGAACACCTTTATTGGTTCAAATTTTCATTATTTATTTTGGATTAGGACAGATCGAATATTTAAGAACAACATTTTTATGGGTAATTTTAAAAGAACCTTATTGGTGTGCAATAATAGCATTTACTCTTAATACTGGTGCGTATACCTCTGAAATTTTAAGATCTGCATTTCAAACTATAAAACCAGGAATCGTTGAAGCTGGAAAAAGTCTAGGTATTTCAAATAAAATTATATTTTATAAAATTCAAATTCCAATTGCGATAAGACAATCACTTCCAGCATATGGAAATGAAATTATATTGATGATGAAAGGCACTTCACTAGCAAGTACAGTTACTCTAATGGATTTAACAGGTGTTGCTAAATATATAATTTCAACAACTTTTAAACCAATCGAAGTATTCATTGTTGCTGGTGGAATTTATTTATTCATGACTTTTATTATTCATAATGTGATTAAATATTTAGAGAAAAAGTACAGCTTTCAACAATAAAAATGTTTTTATCAGAGAAACAAATTAATGATTATCAAAATGATGGTGTAATAATAATTAAAGATAAATTTAAAGATTGGATTGAGCCACTTAGAAAAGGATTTCAAAAAGTTTTAGATAGTCCAAGTAAGCACGGAAGAGAAAATGTAACTGATGATAATGGAAGATTTTTTGAGGATTATTGTAATTGGGAGAGGATAGAAGAATTTAAGGATTGTTTATATAATTCAGCTGGAGCTCAAATAGTTGCAGAAGCAACCAATTCTAAATTTACTCAAATCTTTCATGAACACATTTTTATAAAGGATCCAGGCACTCACAAAGAAACACCCTGGCATCAAGATATGCCTTACTACTGCGTTGATGGTAATGATACTGGAAGTTTATGGATTCCATTAGATGAAGTTGATCAGAAAAATAATCTTAAATTAATTTTAGGTTCTCACAAATGGTCAAAGTTAATTAGACCCACAAAATGGTCAAATAATCAATCTTGGTATGATGATGATGATAGTACTTTTATGGATTTACCTCCACAGAAAGAATTTGAAAAAAATATTTTAATTTCAGAACTAAGTTTAGGGGATGCTGTTTTATTTAATTTTAAAACTGTACATGGTTCAACAGGAAATAATTCTTCTAAATCACGACGAGCATTTTCGATGCGATTTATAGGTGACGATGTTAAATATATAGATAGAGGAGGGCCAACTTCACCTCCATATGATGGAATTAATTTAAAAACAGGAGACTTGATGAGAGATGATTGGTTTCCTAAAGTTTTTAGTAGCTAGTATATTCTTTAATTTCTTTAATGCTTGATCCAGTGTGATTATTCATTTCTAATTTAATTTTTGCACGGTCATCATTTAAAAAATGAACATCTCTAGAGAGTTTTATAAATTTATCACCAAAGTCTTTATTTTTTTCACAATCTCTTTTGTCATCTTCTATAACCCAAAGTTTGGCATTAATTTCTTTTAAATCTTGGAATAATTTATTTAGTTTATCGTCAGATTTAACATTTTTTTCTAATTGATCTTTAAGAATCGAATGTTCATTCGATATAAATTTTAGTTTTTTAGGATCTTTAATTTTTTCTTTTTTAATTTCTAAGATTGAAATTTTGTCTAAAAGCTCACCAACCGATACTTCTACTATAATTTTATTCATTAAATTTTATACTATGTTAAATTGTTAAAAATATGTCTAATATTTTAATCATTAAACACGGATCTTTGGGTGATATAGCTCAAGCTTGTGGTGCAATTCAAGATATTTCAGAGAATCATAAAGAAGATGAAATTCATTTGCTTACAACTAAACCATACTTTGATTTATTTAAAAAAAATCCACATATTTCTAATGTTATTTTAGATAAGAGATTATCAAGACTAAACCTGATTTATTTATATTCCTTAATGAAAAAGATAAAAAAATATAATTTCTCTAAAGTTTACGATCTTCAAAACTCAAGTAGAACAGCTTTTTATAAAAAAATTTTATTTCCAAAAGCAACAAAAGATACTTGGTCCTCTACAGAAACTACTTTACCTGAAGAAACTATAAAAGAAGATTTTGATAAAGACTCTGTTCTATCTAGATTTGATTATCAATTAAAAAGCTCAGGCATAAATACTAATCATACATTGAAACCTGATTTTTCATGGAGCACAACAGACATATCTCAAATAAAAAATCACCATCAATTAGATAAATATATTCTTCTTTTTCCATTTTGTTCACCTCATTTAACTTCAAAGAAATGGCCTTATTATAATGAGTTAATTTCTATGATTAATGAAAAGTCAGATAACAAATTTAAAGTAGTAATTGCACCTGGGCCAAGTGAAATTAAAGAAGCATCAAATATTAATGCACTCTGTGTTTTAGATAATGGTAAAGCTTTAGATATTTGTCAGTTAGCAACATTAATTAAAGATAGCTCATTTGTTGTTGCAAACGATACTGGACCAGCACATATGGCAGCTCATTTAGGTTCAAAAGGAGTTGCTTTATTTGGATCTCACACAACTCCTTTTAAAGTAAGTATTGAGAGAGAAAATTTTAAAGCAATACAAGCTCCTGAATTATCAAAACTGTCAGCAGAAAAAGTTTTTGAAAGACTATCTAAAATTATTTTTTAATTTTTAATATCTATACTTTTTCTAATTATTTCTTTTTCTAATTTCATTTCTCTATATGAAATAATTAAAACCCCTAAAAAAATTACACTTGCACCAATCCACGTAAATAGATCAGGTGTTTCATTAAATACATAGAAACCTATCAAAGATGCAAATACTAGACTTAAAAAGGAATATGGCTGAGTGACACTAACATCTACTAATTTATAAGCATGATTAATGCAAAGGTGTAACAACGTACCAAATAAACCTCCAAAAAATAAATAAATTAAAGTCTGTAAACCAGGTGTTTGCCAATGAAACAACGCAATAATGAAACTAAAAATTGTCATGTATGTGTATCCATAAGATAAAATTGTTATTGAACTATCATCTTTTGCTATACTTTTTGTAATTATAATCACAACAGACCACATAAAAGAGGAGGCTAGAGCCATATAAACTCCAAGAGAAATTTCAATTATCCCCGGTCTTAGAATTATCAACATACCAATAAACCCTAAAACTAGGGCAAAACTCCTGTAAATGTAAATTTTTTCTCCTAGAAACAAAACTGCCAATATTGTTACTATGAAAGGAACAACAAAAGATATCGCTGTAGCTTTTTCAATTGGCATCATTACTAAAGCCGAGAAATATAACAGCATTGAAGGTAAGTTTAAAAAAGCTCTAAAGAAATGTTTTTTATGATGAGTAGTTTTAAAAACTGTGAATTTAGATTTCAATATATAAGGCAAAATAATTAGAAAACCAAATAAAAATCTAAAAAAACCCGCAACATAAACATTAACTTCTTCTTGTGCTAATTTTAAAAAGGTTAACATTAATGTTCCACAAAAAACTGAGATAATAATTAAAAAAATTGCTAATTTATTATTAGACATCAATAGATGACTATATGTAAAACTAAACTATAAACAATCATAGTTTAAGTTAATTTTTTGATGATTGGTTTAAAACAAAGATGCCAGAACAAGTAATTATTATAGCTCCAATAACTGTGAACTTATCTGGAATATCATTATAAAATATATATCCAAAAATTATTGCCCAAAAAATTAAAGTGTAATGAAATGGTTGGATTATACTTGCTCTAGCTTTTCTTAAAGCAATGATTTGAAGGTAAAGACCTAATGAAAAAAATATACCTATACCTAAAAACATTGCGTATAAAGAGTAATCTATTGGTCTCCAAAAATTAAAAGCTAATAACGACATAACTAATAAACCAATTATTGAGGTAAAAAACAAAGATGTTTCGTTTGTGTCATATTTTGAAACTTTTTTAGTGATGACCTGATAAAGTCCTAGCACAAATGCTGCGAATAGAGGTATTAAAGCTTTAGGATCAAAAATAGATGAGGTTGGTCTTAGAATTATCAAAACACCGACAAATCCAATAAAAATTGCTATCCATGTTTTAACAGATACTTTTTCTTTCAAGATTATTGCAGATAAAGCAACCACTATTACTGGTGCTAAGGAACCGATACTATGAGCATTTGCTAAAGATAAATATTTAAATGATAAAACAAAAGACCCAGACTCCAACACAGATAATAAACTTCTAAATATCTGTAATTTAATATCTTTAGATTTATAAAATAAATTATTTTTTTTTCTCTTAGCCTCAAAAAAAGCTAAAAATAAAACAAAAAAATACTTAACAAAAAGTAATTGAAAAACTGAATGATTAATTATTAGAGTTTTTTGTATAGTGTCTAAAATAGAAAAAGATAAATAAGCAAAAATTCCAAAAAGTATTCCAATAGACTCTTTGGATTTTAAAATGAGCATAAATTAGCTTAGGATTTTTTTATATTCTTCAATGATTTTTGACCATTGAAATTTTTTAACAAATTCTTTGGAATTTTTTCCAAATTCTAAATATTTTTTATTTTCAAGCATTGAATTAATTGAGGAATAAATATCATCTAGACTATTTCCATCACATATTAAACCAGTCTTTTCATGATCAATTGCATCTGCTGCACCGCCATCTTTTCCACCAAGAGAAGGTATTCCGTACTGAGCCGCTTCAACATATGCAATTCCAAAACCTTCAACGGATTTTTTATGAATTATGGATGGCATCACAAAAATATTTGATTTTGCAATTAAAGCGTTTTTTAGATCACTACTAATATCTTTGAAAAACATTACTTGAGTTTCAAGATCTAGTTCTTTAACTAGTCTTTTTATATTTTCTTCTTCTTCTCCATATCCGACACAAATATAAACAATATCAGGATAAACTTGTTTTAAATTTCTCAAAGCCATTATAATTTTTTCGTGATTTTTACGTTTATCAAATCTTGAAACTGTTATTAGTCTTGGATTTTTGACTTTAAGTATACTTTCAACTTTATCTAAAGTTTTTTTATTTAATTCTTTCACTGGATCAACACCTGGGTTTATTACAATTACTTTATTTTCATTTACACCAATTTCTATAGCTAGATTTTTTGTAAACTGAGAATTTGCTATTACCTTTTCAACATTATTTAAAACACTGACCACTCTTTTATTTTGACTAGAACCTTTAGGATGGTTGATTTCTTTACTATGAATTAAACAATATTTTTTTTTAGAAGATTTAATAAGCTCTAAACTTTTCCAATG
>CACJYE010000021.1 GCA_902597555.1 uncultured Pelagibacteraceae bacterium | reverse complement strand
AAATGCACTATTAGATTTATTTAAAAATGAAGTTTTTTCGAAATTAAGATTTTTTGATGAAGACATCTTTTTTATTTAATATATCTCTCTAATATTTTTTTTCAATTAGACAGTTTTTCAAATAAAGTTTTCCCAATAATTGATGGTGATTTGGCAATAGTAATACCACATTCTTCCATTTTTTTTATTTTATCTTCAGCTCCACCCTTACCACCTGATATAATGGCACCAGCATGCCCCATTCTCCTTCCTGGAGGAGCAGTAATTCCAGCAATAAAACCAACAATTGGTTTTTTGATCTTATGATTTTTTATAAATTCAGCCGCTTCCTCTTCGGCTGTTCCTCCAATTTCACCTATCATTAAAATAGATTCTGTTTCAGAATCATTTAAAAATAAATCTAAACAATCTATAAAATTTGTTCCATTAATAGGATCACCACCAATACCAATGCAAGTTGATTGACCAAGTCCATTTTCAGTTGTTTGGGCTACTGCTTCGTATGTCAATGTTCCTGACCTTGATACAATTCCAACACTTCCTCTTTTGTGAATACTTCCTGGCATAATGCCAATTTTACATTCATCTGGTGTAATTATTCCTGGACAATTAGGTCCAATTAATCTGCTATGAGAGCCACTTAATTTTTGTCTTACCTTAAGCATATCCTGAATTGGAATTCCTTCAGTTATACAAACAATAAGTTCAATTGATGCATCAATAGCCTCAATGATTGCTGCTGCTGCAAATTTAGCAGGAACATAAATCATAGTTGCATTTGCTCCTACTTCATTTTTTGCCTCTAAAACACTATTAAAAACTGGTCTATCTAAATGTTTTTGTCCACCTTTCTTTGGTGTAACTCCACCAACAAGATTCGTTCCATATTTTATAGCCTGCTCCGAATGAAAAGTACCGTGCGAGCCAGTAAATCCCTGACAAATTACTTTAGTATATTTATTTATTAAAACTGACATATTATTTTATCGCCTCAACAATTTTCTTAGCAGCATCATCTAAATTTTCTGCTGAAATTAATTCTAATCCAGAATTATCAAGAATTTCTTTTCCCTCTTGAAAATTTGTACCTGCTAATCGTACAACTAAAGGTACACTAATATTAATTTCTTTAGCTGCATCAACTACTCCTTGAGCAAGGACATCACATCTCATAATTCCTCCAAAAATATTAATTAAAATACCTTTAACATTTTTATCTGAAAGAATTATCTTTAATGCAGCGGATACTTTTTCTTTAGATGCACCACCACCTACATCTAAAAAATTTGCTGGCTCTTTACCATACAATTTAATTATATCCATTGTTGCCATCGCCAATCCTGCTCCATTTACCATACAACCAATACTTCCATCTAGCTTGATATATGCAAGATCGTGCTTGCTAGCTTCTATCTCTGTAGAATCTTCCTCATTTAAATCTCTTAGTTCAACAATTTCTGGATGTCTAAATAATGCATTTGAGTCAAAATTAACTTTTGCATCTAAACAAACAATTTTTTCCTCTTTTGTCAAAATCAATGGATTTACTTCAACCATGTTTGCATCTGTGCTGACAAACATTTTATATATTGATTTAATTAATGATATCGCTTGTTTTTGTGTGTCTTTATTTAAATGAAAAATTTTAACTATTTTTTCACAATCTGAAACTGAGATTTCATCACCTATATCAACTTTAGTTGTTATAATTTTTTCAGGTGAACTACTAGCAACCTCTTCAATATCCATTCCACCTTGATCACTTGATATAAATGCAATTTTAGAACTTGACCTATCTACTAAACACGATAAATAAAATTCTTTATCTATACTTGAAGATTCTTCTACGTATAATCTTTTTACCTCTCTACCTTCAGGACCAGTTTGATGAGTTACAAGTGTTTTTCCTAGTAATTCTTTAGCTGCTACTGTTAGTTCTTCAATAGTGTTTAAAATTTTTACTCCACCAGCTTTTCCTCTACCACCCGCATGAATTTGTGCTTTAAGAACATATTTCTCAGTTTTTAGTGCTTTTGCTTTTTGAATAAGTTCATCAACATTAAGCGCAAATACTCCTTCAGGAACTACAGCTCCATATTTTTTCAATATTTGTTTAGCTTGATGCTCGTGAATATTCATTGTTATTTAGATAAATCAGGATCTATTTTAGATGCAGCTTCCCATAAAGCTTTTACAGCATCTATTGAATGCATAAATTCTTTTTTTTCTTTTTCATCTAAATCAATCTCTTCAATTTTTTCTACACCATTTTTTCCAATAATAACGGGAACACCTGCATAAACATTATTCACACCATATTCTCCATTTAATTGTACAGCGCAGGGTAATAATTTTTTCTGATCATTCAAATATGCTTCTGCCATTTGAACGCCTGAAGCTGCTGGTGCATAAAAGGCTGATCCTTTTTCTAAATATTTAACTATTTCAGCACCGCCATCTCTTGTTCTTTGATTAATTTCCTCAACCCTTTCTGATGAAATCTTTCCATCCTTTACAAGATCTAACAAAGGTTTACCTGAAATTTTTGTAAATCTTGGCATAGGAACCATGGTGTCACCATGACCACCCATAACCATTGCCTCAATTTCTCTTACAGGCACATTTAGTTCTAATGATAAAAATAATTTAAATCTCGAACTATCTAAAATACCTGCCATACCAACTACTTTATTTGATGGCATACCTGAAAATTTTTGAAATGCCATAACCATAACATCTAAAGGATTGGTGATACAGATCACAAAAGCATTAGGAGCATTTTTCTTTACACCTTCAGCAACTTGTTTAATAATTTTTAAATTTATTCCAAGGAGATCATCTCGACTCATGCCAGGCTTTCTTGGAACGCCAGCTGTAATTATAATTACATCTGAATCTTTTATGCTTTCATAGTTATCAGTTCCTGAAAACCTAACATTGAAACCATCTACAGATGAAGATTGTGCAATATCTAATGCTTTACCTTTTGCAATACCACTAGCTACATCAAATAAAACCACTTCATTTACTAATTCTTTTGTTCCTATCAAATGTGCAAGAGTTCCACCTATTTGGCCTGCACCAATTAAAGATATTTTTGTCATCTATTTCCTTTATTTCATTGTTGGCATAAC
The DNA here is from genome assembly GCA_902597555.1 of uncultured Pelagibacteraceae bacterium. Taxonomy (GTDB): domain Bacteria; phylum Pseudomonadota; class Alphaproteobacteria; order Pelagibacterales; family Pelagibacteraceae; genus Pelagibacter. The sequence goes on along the minus strand of CACJYE010000021.1, from coordinate 14,697 downwards.
AAATTCCGCATTTGATCGGACACCTGAAGGCCATCTAGATGTTACTGTTTTAAGTTTAGTATAAAATTTTATTCCTTCCATACCATGCATTCCACTATCTCCAAATAATGATCTTTTCCAACCACCAAAACTATGAAATGCCATTGGAACTGGTATTGGCACGTTAATACCAACCATACCTACTTGAATTTTACTTGCAAAAGTTCTCCCAGCATCACCGTCTCTTGTATAAATACTAACTCCATTTCCGTACTCATGGTCGTTAATTAATTTTGCAGCTTCTTCAAAAGTTTTTACTCGAACAACTGATAAAACTGGACCGAATATTTCTTCTTTGTAAATTCTCATATCTTTATTTACATGATCAAATAAACATCCACCTATATAGAAACCATTTTCATAACCTTGAAGTTTTAAACCTCTTCCATCAACCACTAGCTTTGCACCTTCCTTGACACCTAAATCAACATAACTTGTAACTTTTTCTAAATGTTCTTTTGTAACTAAAGGTCCCATTTCTGAAGTTTTATCCATTCCAGGACCCACTTTTAAAACTTCAGCTTTTTTTGATAATCTTGATACAAGTTCATCTCCAATGTCTCCAACTGCAACCGCAACTGATTGAGCCATACATCTTTCTCCAGCTGAACCATAAGCAGCACCCATTAATCCATTTACAGCACCATCCAAATCACAATCTGGCATAACAACTAAATGATTTTTTGCTCCACCCAAAGCTTGAACTCTTTTTTCATTTTTAGCTGAATTTTCATAAATATATTTTGCAATAGGAGTAGATCCAACAAAACTAACAGCTTTAATATCTTTATTTTCTAAAATTGCATCTACAGCTTCTTTATCACCATTTATTACATTAAACACTCCATCTGGAAGACCAGCCTCAGATAAAAGTTCAGCCAATCTTAGACCACAAGATGGGTCTTTTTCTGATGGTTTAAGAATAAAAGTATTTCCACATGCTATTGCTATTGGAAACATCCACATTGGAACCATTGCTGGAAAGTTAAAAGGTGTGATACCTGCAACAACTCCTAAAGGTTGTCTCATTGACCAACTATCAACATTAGTGCCAACATTTTCGGAAAACTCACCTTTTAATAAATGAGGAATTCCACAAGCAAATTCCACTACTTCAAGTCCTCTAGTTAAAGAACCTCTTGCGTCTTCATAAACCTTTCCATGCTCTGAAACTATTAACTTAGTTAATTCATCAGAATTTTTTTCAATTAATTCTTTAAATTTAAATATTATTCTAGCTCTTTGTAGAGCAGGTTTTAAAGACCAAGTTTCAAATGCTTTTTTTGCTACCTCAACAGCACTGTCTAAATCAGATCTTGAAGCAAGTCTTACCTCAGACTCTTGTTCACCAGTTGCTGGATTGAAAACTTTTCCCTTTTTATTTGAAGATCCCGGAATTATTTTACCGTTTACGAAGTGTTCTATTAAATTCATGAATACGGTGTTTTAGATCAAAAATATCGAATAGTCTATTTAAACATTAGCGGTTGCTAACATTTTTTTTATTTCAGCTATAGCTTTTGCTGGATTCAAGCCTTTAGGACATGCATTTGTACAATTTAAAATAGTATGACATCTGTATAATTTTAATTCATCAGCAACTTTTTTTAATCTTGCTTTTCGCTCCTCATCTCTACTATCAATAATCCATCTATATGCTTGTAACAAAACTGCTGGACCTAAATATTTGTCACCATTCCACCAATAACTTGGGCAAGAAGTAGAGCAACAAGCACACATAATACATTCATAAGCACCATCTAATTTTGCTCTGTCTTCTTTGGATTGATAAATTTCAGTAGTTTCTTTTGTTGAATTATTTTTTAACCATGGTTCAATTGATTGATACTGTTTGTACAATCCATCCAAATCACCAATTAAATCTTTTTTGACTTTTAAATGAGGTAATGGATAAATATCAATATCTCCATCTATTTCAGCATGTGGAGTGGTACAAGCAAGGCCATTTTTACCCCCCATATTCATTGCACATGAACCACATACTCCATGAGCACAAGATCTTCTGTATGTTATAGTTGAATCGATTTCATTTTTGATTTTATTTAAAATATCTAGTACCTTTGAAGGACAATTATCCATGTCAACTTCATAGGTGTCTATCCTAGGACCTTCATCTGTAGATGGATCCCATCTATAAATATTTACTTTTCTTAAATTTTTTGATCCAGTTTTGTCTTTGAAGTATTTACCTTTTTTAATTTCAGAATTCTTAGGTAAACTCAATTGAACCATTAATATACCCGTTCTTGAGGTGGAAAATATTGCACCTCATTAGTTAAAGTTGATTGATGGACGGGTCTATAACTTATCTTTGTATTTTTACCATCACACCATGCAAGAGTATGTTGCATAAATTTTTCATCATCTCTTTTTGGATAATCTTCTCTTGCGTGAGCTCCTCTACTCTCTTTTCTATGATATGCTGAGTCTACAGTTGCTACCGCTTGTCTGATTAAATTATCAAATTCTAAGGTTTCTACTAAATCGGTGTTAAATACTAAAGATTTATCCTTAACAGAAATGGAGTCCATTCCATCGTAAGTTTTGCCTATCTCATCAACACCTTGTTTAAGATTTTTTTCTGTTCTAAATACTGCACATTTAGATTGCATTGTTTTCTGCATCGAGAGTCTTAACTCTGCAGTACTATTATCCCCTTGAGCATTTCTAAGTTTGTCAAATCTATCCAAACACTTTTGAGTTTCAGTTTCTGATATTTCTTCATGTGGTGTTCCGGGTTTTACTAGTTCAGCTGCTCTTTTTGCAGCTGCTCTTCCAAATACTACTAAATCAATTAATGAATTAGAACCAAGTCTGTTTGCTCCATGAACAGAAACACATGCTGCTTCACCTATAGCCATTAAACCAGGAACTGTTTTTTCAGAACCATTCATTGTTAGCACTTCTGCTTTATAATTTGTTGGAATACCTCCCATGTTATAGTGAACTGTAGGAACTACAGGTATAGGATCTTTGGTAACATCAACATTTGCAAACAATCTTGCAGCTTCAGTGATACCTGGTAATCGATTTTCAATTACACTTTTGTCTAAATGACTTAAATGTAAATGAACATGATCTTGATCTTTACCTACACCTCTTCCTTCATTAATTTCTATAGACATTGATCGACTGACAACATCTCTTGACGCTAAATCTTTTGCATTTGGCGCGTATCTTTCCATAAATCTTTCACCTTTTGAATTTACTAAATAGCCACCTTCACCTCTTACTCCTTCTGATATAAGTGTTCCGTGTCCATAAATACCTGTTGGATGAAATTGTACAAATTCCATGTCTTGCAAAGGTAGTCCTGCTCTTAAGACCATGGCATTACCATCACCTGTACAAGTATGAGCTGATGTAGCAGAGTAGTATACCTTTCCATATCCTCCAGTTGCAATAATTACAGTGTGCGCTCTAAATCTATGAATTGTACCGTCATTAAGATTCCATGCTATTAATCCTTTGCACTCTCCATCTTTCATTAATAAATCTAAAGCAAAATATTCAATAAAAAATTCTGTGTTATGTTTTAAAGCTTGTCCATATAAAGTATGTAATATTGCATGCCCTGTTCTATCTGCAGCTGCACAAGTTCTTTGAACAATTCCATTTCCATAATTTTTGGTCATACCACCAAATGGTCTTTGATAAATTTTCCCCTCCTCTGTACGACTAAAAGGAACACCATACTTTTCCAATTCCAAGACTGCTTTGGGCGCTTCTTTACATAAATATTCAATGCTATCTTGATCTCCTAACCAGTCTGCACCTTTTACAGTGTCATACATATGCCATCTCCAATCATCTTCCCCCATATTTCCTAGGGCTGCTGATATTCCACCTTGTGCAGCAGACGTATGACTTCTTGTAGGAAATACTTTTGAGATACATGCTGTTTTTAAACCAGCTTCACTTAATCCCACAGCTGCTCTTAATCCTGAGCCACCTGCTCCAAGTACAACAACATCGTACTCATGATCTATGATATTATAGGCTTTCATGTATTTAAGTTAAAAATAACAATTATTGTTAAAATTGGAATTGTTATAGCAAAAAAATTTAAGATTTTGTTTGCGGCATTTTTGATTTTCGTATCTTTTATATAGTCCTCAAAAACCTCACTAATACTTAATGCTGAAAAAAAATAAATAAATACCAGAAACAGTCCCATTAAAAATTTAGATGGTTGAGATGTCAAAAAACCAACTATTTCTTGATAACTTTTATCATAAAAATTTACTAAACTTAAAATAAACCAAAGCATTAGAGGTAACAAAATTAAAGAGCTAAATTTTAAAAACAACCATTTTTTTGTAACCGGTAGCATTAGATGACCCCTCTTCCAAATATATAAACTAATATAGTTAAAAAAATTGAACCGAAAATAACAAGCAAACCTGTAATTTTAGTTGTTTGTAATTCAAAGCCATAACCTAAATCCATAATTAAATGTCTAATCTCACTTAACATTTGAAAACTAAAAGACCAAGTTATTCCAATTAATATAAATTTCCCTAAAAAAGATTCTAAAAAAATTTTTATTGTTTGATATTCACTCTCTCCTAAAAGCATAAAAGCAAACCAAATACAAATTAAAGTTATTGCAAAAAAATTAATTATCCCTGTAATTCTATGTGAAATGGATACTAAAGAAGAAATATGCCATTTATAAATTTGTATATGTGGTGATAAAGGTCTATTTTCCATTTTATTATTTTGATTTAATTATTGTTTCTGCGATTTCAACAGAATTAAGTGCAGCACCTCTTAATAAATTATCTGAAACAATCCATAAATTAAGAGAATTTTTTTTAGTTTTATCCTCTCTAATTCTAGATATGTAAGTCTCATCATTTCCAGCTGCCTCAAAAGGAGTGCTATAACCTCCATTTTCTCTTTTATCAATAACCTGACAGCCTTCTGCATTACTTAAAGATTCTCTAACATCATCTAAATTAAAAGGTTTCTCAAACTCTATATTAACAGACTCAGAGTGTGATACTAGCACAGGAATTCGAACACATGTTGCTGTAAGTTCAATTGTTTCATCTAATATTTTTTTTGTTTCATTTGTCATTTTTAATTCTTCTTTTGTATATCCATCATCAGAGAAAACATCGATATGTGGAATAACATTAAAAGCAATTTGTTTGGTAAAGTTTTTGGACTCTATTTTTTTTCCATCTAAATATTTTTTAGTTTGCTCAATTAATTCATCCATTGGACTTTTTCCACCACCTGAAACAGATTGATAAGTTGAAACTACAACTCTTTTAATTTTATATAAATCATGAAGTGGTTTAAGAGCAATAACAAGTTGTGCTGTTGAACAGTTTGGGTTTGCAATAATATTTTTATTCATTTTTTTTATTTCAGAAGGGTTTACTTGTGGAACAATCAGAGGAACATCTGGATCCATCCTAAAAAAACTTGAATTATCAATTACCACAGTATGTTTGGCTGCATTTTCTGCATATTTTTCTGCAATTTTTCCTCCTGCTGCAAAAAAAGTAATATCAGCTTTAGAAAAATCATAGTTTTCTAAATTCTCAATTTCATATTCTTTATCTCTAAATAATATTTTTTTTCCTGCACTTTTTTCTGAGGCAACTAAATATAGATTATCAAACTTGAAGTTTTTTTTATCAAAAACTTCAAGAGTCTTTCTACCTACATTACCTGTTGCACCCACTATAGCTATGTTCATATTTAGAGTTTTATACTAAATAAAAGGTAAATCGCAAACTTTACCCACACAAATTTCACCATTTATCTTGGCTTTTATATCCTGATCGACGTTCCAGTGTGGTTTTTTCATCATAGCAATACCAATAACTTTTTTAAAATGTGGTGAATAGCAAGCTGATCTCAATTCTCCAATTATATTATTGTTTTGATCACTTAATTCTAATGATCCTGTAATACTTATTTTATCTATATCAAGCATTACTCCCATTAATTTTTTTTTAATTCCTTCAGATTTAATTTTTTTTAATTTCTCTTTACCTAAAAAATTAACTTCGCTATCTATGTTAATATATTTATCAAATCCACATTCATAAGGATTATCTCCATTATCGATATCATTTCCATACGATAATAATCCACTTTCAATACGTTCTATTAAATTTGGACAACCTGGTTTGATATTAAATTCTTTTCCAATTTCAAAAAGATGATCATATAATTTTAATCCAGAAACATTATGCTCAACATAAATTTCATAACCACCTTGTTTTGACCAACCAGATCTTGCAATTAAATGTTTATCACCACCAAATTCAAAATAATCAAAACCAAAAAATTTTAAATTAACTATCTTATCTCCAAAAACTTTTTCCATTAATTCAAATGACTTTGGACCTTGTATAGCCATTATATCAACATCAGGTTCAAAAATCTTTACGTCTAATTTATTTCCAATAGCTAACCCCTTTGCAAATAATATTACATCTGAGTCAGCAATAGAAACCCACCATTTATTTTCATTTAATCTAAGTACAACTGGATCATTAATCAGACCTGCGTTATCATCAATTATTGGACAATAATAACATCTTCCATCTTTCGATTTAGATAAATCTCTACAAGTCATCAACTGAACTAATTTCGCTGAGTCTTTACCAGAAATTTCTACCTGTCTTTCAGCAGCTACATCCCAAATTTGTACATACTGTTTTAAGTGATGGTATGAGTCCTCAATTGAACCAAACGCTGCGGGAAGCAACATGTGATTATATATTGTATAAGCCGTAACTCCTTGTTTTTCTATTCTAGAGGTATAGGGAGTGCCTCTCAGCCTTCTTGATTTTGCAATTGAAAAACTTTTCATTATTTTAAAAATTCTAAAACCTTGTCTCTCATTTCGAATGCTTTTTCAATCATAATCATATGACCACAACCCTCAATTATATGAGTTGTTGAATTTTTAATTAAACTAGAAAACTTTTTACCTGACTCTAGATTTACCATTTTGTCTAATGATCCAAATATCAATAAAGAGGGACAGTCTATTAATCTAGCAGCGTCAGATCCATTAATATAATTATTACATGCAATTAAATCGACTGCTAATATTTCTCTAATATCTCTTGGTGACTGTATTATTTTTTCCACTGGATTACCTCCTATAAATTTTTTTGAACCTTCATAGCCCCACTTCATCATTAATTTAACCGCATCAGTATCTCCATTTTTTGCTAAATCAATAAGATCTGGATGAACTGGCATTCTATTTGAACCACCAATAAAAACTAATTTTTTTAATCTTTTTTTATATTTAGATGCATATTCAAGTATCTCTAAACTTCCTTGAGAGTGCCCGACAATAAAAAGTTGTTTTAAATTTAATTTTACAAATACTTGTTCTAGCCAATCAGCAATTTTTTCAATACTATCTAAGCAGGGTCCATCTGAATTACCATGCCCGGGTAAATCAATAGATAAAACATTAAAATTTTTGTTAGAAAAAAATTGTTCAGTTAATGACCAAACTATGTGGGATAGACCACTTCCATGAAGAAAAACTACTGTTTCTTTATTTGGATCTATTCCCTGGCCAGCATCTGATGCATGAATATTTTTATTTTCTATTTGAAAAATCAAAAATTACCTAAACTTGTTTTCTCAGTTCAAATTTTTGTATTTTACCTGTTGACGTTTTTGGTAACTCACAAAACACAACCTTTTTTGGAACTTTAAAGCCTGCTAAAGTTTCTTTACAAAAATCAATTAATTCTTTCTCGCTAACTGGTTTGTCTTTAACTGCCTCGATAAATGCACACGGCACCTCACCCCATTTTTCGTCTGGTTTTGCAACAACCGCTGCAATCGAAACGGATGGGTGTTTGGATAAAGTATTTTCAATTTCAATTGAAGAAATATTTTCTCCTCCAGAAATAATTATATCTTTTGATCTATCTTGTATTTTAATATAGCCATCAGAGTGCATTACAGCTAAATCACCACTGTGAAACCAACCATCTTTCATGGCTTTTTCAGTAGCCTCTTTATCTTTGAAATATCCCTTCATAACGACATTTCCTCTAATCATGATTTCACCAATTGTCTTTCCGTCTCTAGGAACTTCTTTCATTGTCTCAGGGTCTAAAACAACTACACCTTCCGTATTAGGGTACTTTACACCTTGTCTTGCTTTAATCTCGTTTTGTTTTTCTTCATCAAAATTATTCCACTCATCATTCCAGGCACACTGAGTTACATGCCCATAAGTTTCCGTTAAACCATATACATGCATTACTTCAAATCCGAGAGCTCTCATTTTTTTAAAAATTATACTTGGTGGAGGAGCACCAGCAGTTAACACATAAACTTTTTGTTTTAATTTTTTCTTATCACTTTCTGGGGCTCCAGTAATCATATTCAATACTATTGGAGCACCGCCAAAATGAGTAATTTCATATTTATCAATGAGTTCAAAAATTTTTTTAATGTCTATATTTCTTAAACAAATTGTTCTTCCATTTAGCATCGGTATGGTCCATGGATAACACCAACCATTGCAATGGAACATTGGTACAACTGTTAAAAAATTTAACCTATTTGGCATATTCCAAGCAACTGAACTTCCCGTAGACATTAAATATGCTCCCCTATGATGATAGACAACACCTTTGGGATTTCCTGTAGTACCTGATGTATAACTTAATGATATAGCTTGCCACTCATCCTCGGGCATTTGCCATTGGTAATTTTCATCACCTGTATTTAAAAAACTTTCATATTCTAAATCACCAATTTTTTCCAATTTTGATTGGTCAGCATATTTATCGTTTATGTCAATAATAGTTATTTTTTTATTAAGATTTTTTAATGCTTTTTTTACTTCTCCATGAAGTTGTCTATCCACAACTAAGACTTTTGCTTCGCTATGATCTAAAATATAGGAAATTGTTTTGGCATCTAATCTTATATTTATCGTATTAAGAACTGCACCAGTCATAGGTACAGAATAGTGTGCTTCAAAAATCTCTGGTGTATTGAAAGCTAAGAATGAAACCGTGTCACCTTTTTTAATACCTATTTTTGTCAATGCACTAGCAAATTTTACAACTCTTTTATAAACTTCAGCCCAGGTATAATTTTTTTCTTCATAAATTATAGCCTCATAATTTGGGTAAATTTCTTTTGCTCTTTTTAAAAAAGTTAAGGGAGTGAGGGGTACGTGATTTGCTTTATTTTTATCTAAATTTGTATCGTAATGGCTCATTAATTAAACTTAAAATTCATTATATTTGAGCTTCCTGAGATTGCTGATTTGTAATGATATTCAGCCCGAGGTAATACCTTATCGAAATAAAATTTAGCTGTATTTATTTTATCACTATAAAATTCTTTATTTGTATCAAAATCATTAAAGCTAACCTCTAAAATTTTAATCCAAGCATAAGCAATTGAAACATAACCTAAACTTTTTAAATAATCATTTGCTGCAGCACTAACATCATCCTTTTCTATTTTATTTTTATCATTTATCCAATCTGTGAATTTGGATAAAATATCTAAATAATGGTTTAATTCTTTAGAAAATGTTTTTACTTTTTCATTTTTGCTCTCACATTCAGATTTAATCATTTCTAAAAACTTATTTATAACATCGCCCTTTTTGTTAGATAATTTTCTAAATACTAAATCTGCAGCCTGTACAGAATTTGTTCCTTCATAAATTGGGGTAATACGATTATCTCGATATAATTGCTCAATACCTTGGTCTTTAGTATATCCGTATCCTCCATGTATCTGCATTGCATCACTAGTAATTTCCATAGCTAAATCTGTAAAAAGTGATTTAACCACAGGCGTCATTAATGAAACATAATCTAAAGCAGCTTGTTTAATTTTTTCGTCTGGGTGATAAAGACTTACTTCTGTTTGTTGAGAAAGCCAAAAACATAATGCTCTTTCACCCTCAATTATTGATTTCATATTAAGTAAAGTTCTTCTAATGTCTGCATGATCAATTATAAAATCTGCACCATTATTAGATTTTGAATTATTTGTTTTTCCTTGCTTTCTTTCTTTTGCGTAAGAAAGTGAATTTTGATAAGCAATTTCAGAAATACCTAAACCTTGAATGCCTACAACTATTCGCTCTAAATTCATCATTGTAAACATTGCACTAAGACCTTTATCTTTGTTACCAATCATGTAACCAGTTGCATCATCAAAATTTAAAACACAAGTTGCTGAACCTTTAATACCCATCTTACTCTCAATTGATCCAGTTGAAATTCCATTTCTTGGACCAATACTACCATCCTGATTCACAATATATTTTGGAACTAAAAATAAACTAATTCCCTTAGTACCAGATGGAGAGTCTGGTGATCTTGCCAAAACTAAGTGAATAATATTTTCGGTTAAATCATGGTCTCCTGAAGTTATGAATATTTTTTGACCACTGATTTTATAAGTATTATCTGATTGTTTAATTGCTTTAGTTTTTAACAAGCCAAGGTCGGTACCACAGACTGGTTCTGTTAAACACATTGTACCACTCCACTTACCTTCTACAATCTTTGGTAAATATTTATTTTTAATTTCATCAGAGGCATGATGATTGATACAATTATAAGCACCAATACTTAGTTCGCTATATAATTTAAATGATAAGCTTGCTGAAGATAGCATTTCATCAAAAAATGCACTTACTGTTTTTGGCATTCCTTGACCTCCATATTTTGGATCACAAGACAATGAAGTCCAACCATCCTCAATATACTTTTGATATGCTTCTTTGTAGCCTGGGGGTGTTCTGACAACACCATTTTCTAAAACTGCTGGATTTTCATCTCCTGATTTAGCAAGAGGTAAAATTAAATTTTGATTTATCTTGGCTGCTTCCTCTAAAATATCTTTCACTAGATCTGAACTAACATCATTATATTTTTCAAGTTCATTATAATTTTTATTGTCTCTTAATTTTTCAAAGAGAAACATCATGTCTTTTACTGGAGCTGTATAACTTGGCATATTTAAACCTTAAAATAATTCTAGTTTTATTGCAATTTTGAAATTATCGCATCACCCATTGCTGAAGTAGACGTTTCTTTCATGCCTTCTGACATTATGTCTTTTGTTCTTAATCCATCATTTAGAACATCTTGAACTGCCTTTTCTAAAACATCTGCTTCTTTATCAAGATCTAAAGAGTATCTTAAAGCCATAGCAAAACTTAAAATAGAAGCTATTGGATTTGCAATACCTTGTCCAGCTATATCAGGAGCCGATCCATGTATTGGCTCATACATTGCTCTCATCTCACCATCTTTATTTTTTGCACCCAAAGACGCTGACGGCAAAAGACCTAAAGATCCAGTTAACATCGAAGCTTGATCAGACAGCATATCCCCAAATAAATTATCGGTTACAATTACATCAAATTGCTTTGGGTTTCTTAAAAGTTGCATTGCGCAGTTATCTGCTAACATATGGCTTAACTCTACATCTTTGTATTCTTTTTCATGAAGTTCTTTAACTTCTTCTTTCCACAATTGTCCGGCTTCCATTACATTTGACTTTTCACATGATGTAACTTTGTTTGATCTTTTTCTTGCTAAATCAAAAGCAACTCTAGCTACTCTTGTAATTTCACTAGTTGTATACGTATGAGTATTAATTCCTTTTCTTTCACCATTTTCAATTGGCTTTATTCCTCTAGGTTCACCAAAATATATTCCACCCGTTAACTCTCTTACTATCATTATATCTAGTCCTGAAACTACCTCTGGCTTAAGGGTTGAAGCATCGACTAATTGTTTAAAACAAATTGCAGGCCTTAAGTTTGCAAAAAGCTTTAATTCTTTCCTAAGTTTTAATAATGCTCTTTCTGGTTTTTTGGAAAATTCTAGGTTATCCCATGTAGGACCACCAACTGCTCCAAGCATAATTACTTCACTTTCTAGTGCTTTATAAAAAACCTCATCAGTGATTGGGGTGCCATGTTTATCATAAGAACAACCACCAACTAGCTCCTGATCAATTTCAAAATCTAAAGATTTTTTATCATTAAACCAGTTAATGATTTTTTTTACCTCAGTTATTACCTCTGGACCAATACCATCACCAGGAAGTAAAAGTATTTTTCTTTTTTTTACTTTAATCATTAAATACCCAAGGCTTTTCGTTTTTTAAATTTGTTTCAAACTTTTCTATTTTTTCTGATTTTTTTAGTGATAAAGCGATATCATCAAGCCCTTCTAACAAACATTTTTTCTTAAATGGATCAACCTTAAACTTTAACTCATTATTTCCATAAACTATTTTTTCCTCTTGCAAATCAATAGAAATTTCTTCTTGTCTATTTGCGTATTCAGATAGCTCTTTTATTTTCTCTTCTTCAAGGATTATAGGCAAAATTCCATTTTTAAAACAATTACTAAAAAAAATATCTGCATAACTTGAGCTTATTACACAAGTAATACCAAAATCTAATAGTGCCCAAGGAGCATGTTCTCTTGATGAACCACATCCAAAGTTTTTTCCAGCAATTAAAATTTTAGATTGATTAAATGGATCTTTGTTTAACACAAAATCATTTATTTCTTTACCTTGATCATCATATCTCATTTCAAAAAATAAATTTTTTCCTAGACCAGTTCTTTTGATAGTTTTTAAAAACTGCTTTGGAATTATCATATCTGTATCAATATTTACAATTGGTAAATAAGCTGGGATACTTTTTAATTTATTAAATTTTTGCATTTAATTTTGATACTTTCTGACATCATCTAAATTACCTGAAATTGCAGCTGCTGCAGCCATTCCCGGACTAACTAGATGAGTTCTACCACCTCGTCCTTGTCTTCCCTCAAAATTTCTATTTGATGTAGAGGCGCATCTTTCTTCTGGTTTTAATTTATCGGCATTCATCGCTAAACACATAGAGCAACCTGGTTCTCTCCATTCAAACCCTGAGCTAACAAAAATTTTATCTAGTCCTTCTTGCTCTGCTTGTTCTTTAACTAAGCCTGAGCCTGGAACTACTATAGCATTAACATGCGATGATACTTTTTTATCTTTTACGATTTTTGCTGCTTCTCTCAAATCTTCTATTCTGCCATTAGTACAACTACCAATAAATACTTTATCTATTTTTATATCTGTGGCTGCCATGTCAGGTTTTAAACCCATATACTTTAAAGCTCTTTCAATTGAATTTTTTTTATCTTCATCAGTCTCATTATTTGGATTTGGAACTTTTCCATCAATTGTTATTACATCTTGCGGTGACGTACCCCATGTAATCATAGGTAAAATTTCATTTGCATTAAGGCTAATTTCTTTATCAAAACTAGCATCAGAGTCTGTTTTTAAAGTTTCCCAATATTTCAAAGCTTTATCCCAATTTTCGCTTTTTGGTGACATTGGTTTTCCTTTTAAATATTCAAAAATTTTTTCATCTGGTGCAATTAATCCTGCTCTTGCACCACCTTCAATTGTCATATTGCAAATAGTCATTCTTTGCTCGACTGTTAAAGATCTAATTAAATCTCCAGCATATTCCACAACAGATCCTGTTCCACCTGCTGTACCTATTTTTCCAATTATTTGAAGTATTACATCTTTAGAAGTAACTCCTAAAGGAAGTTCACCGTTAACATTAATTCTAAAATTTTTAGCTTTCTTCTGAACTAGTGTTTGGGTTGCTAAAACATGTTCAACTTCTGAAGTTCCTATTCCAAATGCTAAAGCACCAAATGCTCCATGCGTTGCGGTATGACTATCTCCACAAACAATAACTGTACCTGGTTGAGTAAAACCTTGTTCAGGTCCAATAATATGAACGATACCTTGCCTCTTATCATCCATACCAAATAACTGAACACCGAATTCTTTACAATTTGCTTCTAATGTATCAACTTGAATTTTTGACTCCTGATCAGAAATTCCTTTTGTTCTATCTGTAGTTGGAACGTTATGATCTGCAACTGCTAAAGTTAAATTTGGATGTCTAACTTTTCTGTTAGAATTTCTTAATCCTTCAAAAGCTTGGGGGCTTGTCACCTCATGAATTAAATGTCTATCTACAAAAAGTAAAGATGTGCCATCATCTTGTTGGTCAACTAGATGATCGTTCCAAATTTTATCGTATAATGTTGTAGACATTGAAAAAAAAATTATTTTTTTTCTTTAGAGCTTTCTGATTTTTGATCTTCTTTAGGAGCCTCTGCTGCTGGAGCCGCCTCTTCTTTAGGTGCTGCTTCTGCTTTAGGAGCCTCTGCTACTGGTGCTACTTCTGCTTTTGTAGCTTCTTCTTTGGTTGCTTCTACTGCAGGAACTACATTTTCTTCTGTAACTGTCTCTGGTTTTGACTCAATATCAATACCAATTTTTTTTCTAATTTTTTCTGCAATCCTTGCTGATTTACCAGTTCTGTCTCTTAAATAATAAAGTTTTGCTCTTCTTACTTTACCTGATCTAATAACTTTAATTGAGTCAATTAAAGTTCCAAATAAAGGAAAAGTTCTCTCAACACCCTCCCCAAATGAAATCTTTCTAACCGTAAAAGATGAGTTTAAGTCTCTGCTTTTTTTGGCAATACATACTCCCTCAAAATACTGAATTCTTTCCTTTTTACCCTCTGTAATTCTCACACCTACTTTAACAACA
>CACJYE010000020.1 GCA_902597555.1 uncultured Pelagibacteraceae bacterium | reverse complement strand
AGAACAAAAAATACTTTAAATCCAACTCAAAAGTTATTTCATTTCCTTCAAAGGGCAGTAGCATCCAAAGGGTATTTGGAAGCAATTACATGGTCTTTTACTGACTCTAAATATAATGACCATTTTAAAGAAGGCAGTAAAGAAATAAAAATTGTAAATCCAATCAGCTCTGAATTGGGAGTATTAAGAAATTCTATTTTTTCAAATTTAGCAATGTACATGAGTAAAAACTTAGATAGAGGAATTAAAGATTTATCAATATTTGAAATAGGGCCAATATTTTATGGTTCAAAACCTGGAGAACAGAATACAGTTGTTTGTGGACTGTCAGCTGGAAAAAAATCTAGACTTTCGTGGATTGAAAAAGAGAGAAATGTAGATGTTTTTGATATTAAAAGAGATGTTATACAAACTTTAGTAGAAGCAGGCTATAACGATGAAAAATTCTACATAGATGATGAAAGTCCCAATTATTATCATCCAGGAAAATCAGGTAGAGTATTTTTAAATAAGGGAAAAGATAAGGTGGCTGCTTATTTTGGTGAAATTCATCCAAACATTATTAAAACGCTAGATATTAAAACAGAGTCTTTAGTAGGATTTGAAATATTTCTAGATAATTTAAAACTACCAAAAAAATCTTTAAAAGATCAAAAAACAAAATATTCAGTGTCTGACTTTCAAAAATCTGAGAGAGATTTTGCATTTATTGTTGATAAAAAAATAAGTGTGCAAGATATAGTAAGCGTCATATCAAATATTGATAAAAATTTAATTTCAAACATTAAAGTATTTGACGTTTACGAAGGAGGCAATATTCCTGAAAATCAAAAATCAGTTGCGATAAGCGTCACTATTCAATCATTGGAAAAAACGTTAACGGATAATGATTTAGAAAAAACTAATAATTTGATAATAGAAACAGTTGAAAATAAAACTGGTGCTAAAATTCGTTCCTAAAATAATTAATGAGTTCAATTGATAATATAAGAAATTTTGCAATAATTGCGCATATTGATCATGGAAAATCTACAATAGCTGATAGAATTATTCATAGTTGTGGTGGATTAACTGAAAGAGAAATGAAAGCTCAAGTTTTAGACTCTATGGATATTGAGCGTGAAAGAGGAATTACAATTAAAGCGCAAACTGTAAAATTAAATTATAAAGCTAAAAATGGAAAAAATTATATTTTAAATATTATTGATACCCCAGGACATGTAGATTTCAGTTATGAAGTAAGTAGATCTTTGTACGCCTGTGAAGGTTCAATTTTGATTGTAGATAGTACACAAGGGGTAGAAGCTCAAACTTTAGCAAATGTTTACCAAGCTTTAGATACCAACCATGAGATAGTGCCAGTTTTAAATAAAGTTGATTTACCTGCATCAGATTTGGATAGAACAAAAAAACAAATTGAGGAAGTTATAGGAATTGATACCGAAAATGCAATTCCGTGTTCAGGTAAAACTGGAGAGGGAATAGAAGATATTTTAGAGCAAATTATTAAAACATTACCAGCTCCGAAAGGAGAAAGTTCAGCAGATCTAAAATGTTTATTGGTTGATAGTTGGTATGATACATATCTAGGTGTAGTGATTTTAATCAGAGTGATAGATGGAAAAATTTCTAAACACATGAAAATAAAAATGATGTCTACTAATCAAGAGTATATAGTTGAAAAAGTTGGGGTTTTTACACCAAAGCCAGTAGACATAAATGAACTAAAAACAGGTGAAATTGGATTTATTACAACAGGAATAAAAGTTTTGTCTGAAACAAAAGTTGGAGATACGATTTGTGATGCTTCAAAACCTTTAAAAGATGCTTTGCCAGGATTTAAACCAAGTAAGCCGGTAGTATTCTGTGGGCTATTTCCAGTAGATAGTTCTGAGTTTCAAAAACTTAAAGATGGTTTAGCTAAATTACAATTGAATGATGCAAGTTTTTCTTTTGAGCCGGAGTCATCATCTGCTTTAGGTTTAGGTTTTAGATGTGGATTTTTAGGATTACTTCATCTGGAAATAGTGACAGAAAGACTAGAACGAGAATTTGATGTTAATTTATTAACAACCACCCCTGGTGTTGTTTATAAAGTTCACCATAATAATGGGAACATAATTGACCTTCAAAATCCATCAAGTTTACCAGATCCAACTGTAATAAAATATATCGAAGAGCCGTGGATAAAAGCAACAATCATCACTCCTGACCAATATTTAGGCTCTATTATAAAAATGTGTCAGGATAAAAGAGGAATTCAGACTAATCTAAGTTATTCAGGAAATAGAGCTGTTGTTAATTATGAGTTACCTTTAAATGAAGTTGTTTTTGATTTTAATGACAGACTAAAATCTATGACTAGTGGCTATGCTAGTTTTGACTATGAAATTATTGAACATAGGGAAGGTGATTTGGTAAAACTTAGTATTCTCGTAAATGGAGAACCAGTTGATGCTTTAGCAATGATGATACATAAAGATTTTGCTCAAAAAACTGGAAGAGAGGTTTGTGAAAAACTAAAAGATTTAATTCCAAGACATAATTTTATGATTCCAGTTCAAGCAGCAATAGGAGGTAAAATTATTGCAAGAGAAACAATTAAAGGTTTTAAAAAAGATGTTTTAACCAAAATCCATGGTGGTGGAGCGACAGATAGAAAAAGAAAACTTTTAGAAAAACAGAAAAAAGGAAAAGCTAGATCAAAACAATTCGGAAGAGTTGAAATTCCACAAGAGGCATTTATTGGTGTACTTAAAATTTCAAAAGAAAAGTAATTGGAGAGGTGGCCGAGTGGTTTAAGGCGCACGCTTGGAAAGCGTGTAAAGGAGCAATCTTTTCATGGGTTCGAATCCCATTCTCTCCGCCAAAAGTTAATTTATATCAAAGTTACTATAAAAGTAATTTGATCTTTCTTGGACTTTATTAAAATTATTATAACCCAAACCACTTAAGTAATTTTCAACTTTTTCAAAATTTTTATTAAAAATTTCTATCTGCAAAATACATTTATTTGCATCTAAAGTTTTCCTTAACCCTTGTAAAACATTTAGCTCATGACCCTCTACATCAATTTTAATTGCAAGATATTTGTTACTTAAATTTAAATATTCATCACCAATCTTAAAGTTTGCATAGAATTCGTGATGTTTTTCATTAATACTTTTTTCAATAACAGCAGAACCACCAGTTTGCGCATAGCCAAATTTAATCATTGATTGCATTTTTAATTTTTTATTTTTATTAGATAAACCAAAATTTTCTAATTTAATCTTATTTGATAATCTGGAATTTTTCATAAGTGATTTAGAAAATTTAAAATAGGCTTCAGGATTAGGTTCAAACGAAAAAATATTTATATTAGAAACTTTTTCTGCTATTTTAAATGAATAATATCCACAGTTAGCACCTATATCTAAAAAGTAATCTAATTTTTTTTTTTTTATTTCACTTAGTAAAAATTCAATTTCTGGTTTTTCGAATTCATTGAACAATATTATTTCGCGATCTATTGGATCTAAAAAATCAAGATACAAATCGATACCTTTAATTGAATAATACCCTCTATTCATTCCAATTTTTTTAAGTATACGAATTGCTAAACTTGGAATTAATCTTTTTAATATTGGTAATTTAGCAATTTTTGACAACATAATTTTTAATTTTATTGTTTTTCAGACTTAAAGTTAAATCAATCTCTTTCTAGCATAAAAAGTTAAATTTAATTAGATTTTATGCGGTTTATTTAAGAAAAATTTATTATAAATTTTTTTATTATTAACCATAAATCTATAAAAAATGTTATAAATAACCTTTCCAAAATTTATAAAAATGACAAATAAAAATACATATCAAGCAGATTCCATCAAAGTCTTAAAAGGCCTTGAGGCTGTTAGAAAAAGACCAGGTATGTATATCGGAGATACAGACGATGGAACTGGACTACATCATATGGTTTATGAAGTTGTTGATAACTCAATTGATGAGGCATTAGCAGGACATTGTAAAAATATTAATGTAAAAATTAACTTTAATGGAACAATTACAGTTAATGATGATGGAAGAGGCATTCCAGTTGATATCCACAAAGGAGAAAAAAAATCTGCTGCAGAAGTAATTATGACTCAACTTCATGCTGGTGGTAAGTTTGATCATGACTCTTATAAAGTCTCAGGAGGACTACATGGTGTTGGTGTTTCAGTTGTTAATGCGCTTTCAGAAAAATTAGAGTTAGAGATATATAGAGATGGAAAAAAACATTACATAGAATTTCAAAATGGTGAAGCTAAAGCTCCTTTAAAGGTAGTAGGAAAAGCAAAAAATACTGGAACTCAAATAACTTTTTTACCCTCCAAAGAAATTTTTTCTTCAATAAAATTTAGTGCTAATATTTTGATTAAAAGGATGAGAGAACTAGCATTTTTAAATAAAGGAATAAAAATAATATTCACAGATGCAAGCCAAAAGAAAGAAAAAACATCAGAGTTTAAGTTTGATGGTGGTGTTCTAGAATTCGTAGATTTTTTAGATGAAAAAAGAGAAAAGTTACAAAATAAAAATGGAAATGACTTATTTAGAAAACCAATTTATATCGAGGGTAAAAAAAATAATATAGAATTAGAGTGTTCTTTAAAATGGAATGCAGGATATACAGAGGATATATTTCCATATACAAATAATATCTATCAAAAAGATGGTGGAACCCACTTGTTGGGATTTAGAAGTGCATTGACAAGAGTAATTAATAAATATGCTAATGAAAATAATTTACTTAAGAAAAATAAATTAGCAATCTCTGGTGATGATATCAAGGAAGGTCTAACTTGTGTACTTTCAACAAAAATCCCTGATCCAAAATTTTCATCTCAGACAAAAGATAAACTTGTTTCATCAGAAGTAAGAATGATTGTAGAGACATTAGTAAATGAAAAATTATCTATATGGTTTGATCAAAATCCATCTATTGCAAAAGTTATTTTAGCTAAAGTTATTCAAGCAGCAATGGCTAGAGATGTTGCTAGAAAAGCGCGAGAAAATGTTAGAAGAAAAGGAGCCCTTGAATTAAGTGGTCTTCCTGGAAAATTAGCTGATTGTCAAATTGGTAAACAAGAAGGAACTGAATTATTTATTGTAGAGGGGGATTCAGCAGGTGGATCTGCTAAACAAGGAAGAAATAGAGCAAATCAAGCAGTTTTACCGCTTAGAGGAAAAATACTTAATACTTATGTTGAAGATTTTAACATGAAAAAAAATGGTAACGGCAATGGAAATGGTTCTGATCAAAGAACAAAGACTCTATCTAAAATGATTTCTTCAAATGAGATCGTTACCTTGATTAATGCCCTTGGTTTAGATCCAAAAGCACAAGAAATTGATTTAAAGGATTTAAGGTATGGAAAAATAATAATTATGACAGACGCTGATGTAGATGGTTCTCATATAAGAGCTCTTCTATTGACTTTTTTTAACAATAAACCATTTAACAAGTTAATTGAAAATGGTCATGTTTATTTAGCGCAACCACCTTTATTTAAAATTAACAAAGGTTCTAAAGGTATTTATATTAAGGATGAGAAGGAGTTAGAGGATTACATAGTAAATAACAATAAAGAATTAAAAAAAATTAAAAAAGGCTCAAAAGAATACTTTAAATCACTAGATTCAGAAAAATCAAAAATGAACATCCAAAGATTTAAAGGGCTTGGAGAAATGAACCCAGAAGAGTTATGGAATACTACACTTGATCCAGAAACAAGAAATTTGTTACAAGTACAATACTCAAAAGATTTAAAAAAAGATCAAAGTTTAATTCATACTTTAATGGGTAATGATGTGGCATTAAGAAAAGATTTTATAGTTTCTAACGCTATAAATGTTCGAAATCTCGATATTTAAAAAATGAAGTTTTTTGAAACTTCGAAATATCATTCGTTTAAAAAATCAACTTATATAACATTAAGATGGATAGGAATTATAGGACAATTAGTTGCTGTAAATTTTGTATATTTCTTTCTTAACTCTAATTTTGATTTTGTTACATCTAATATAATTATATTTCTAGGCATAATAAGTAATTTATATTTAATTTTTATTTATAAAAAAACACAATTATCAGATAGATCTGCTTTTCTTTTTTTACTAATCGATATTTTACAATTAGGTTTTCTTCTTTATTTATCAGGTGGAATAACTAATCCATTTGTAATTTTTATATTAATACCAAGTGTTTTTTCATCATCAAATTTGAGCTTTAGGACTAATACTTTGTTAGTAACCTTAACAATAATTATAATTATACTTTTAACTTTTAATTATCAAGATTTACCAATTAATCTAAATAGTGATTTTCATAATAATCATTATTTTTATTATTCTATTCCGACTTCTTTGATTGTTGCATTAGTTTTTTTTAAACTATTTTGCAATGACCTTTGGATCACAATCTAGACTTAGAAAAGAAGCATTAGGAAAAATGGAAGAGGTCATGGCCAAGGAGCACGAGCTTTTATCTTTAGGCGGTCAAGCTGCTGCAGCCGCACATTCTTTAGGTACACCACTTTCAACAATAACAATAATTACCCACGATTTGATGAAACAATTTAAGGGGCAAAAAGATTTAGAAAAAGATATAGAGTTATTAAATAGTCAAGTCGAGCGATGTAATGAAATTTTAAAGCGACTAACATTAAATCCTGTAGAAGAGGATGAATTTATTGATAAAGATATAAATATACGGGATTATTTGTATGAAATTATTTCATCTTTTAAGGAAATAAGTAAAAAAAATTTTATTTTTAATTTTGACCAAGATTCAAATCCAAAAAAAATAAGTAAATCAATAGAAATTGTTTATGGATTAAGAAATTTTATAGGAAATGCTAACAAATTTTCAAAAAATACTATTTTTATTAATTTAAAAAGTGATAGTGAAATCACTGAGATTACGGTTGAAGATGATGGAAATGGTTATCCACGAGATATTATATCCAAGATTGGAGAGCCATATTTAAAATCAAATTTTTCAAAAGATAAATCAAAAGAGGGTTTAGGACTTGGATTATTTATTGGAAAAACTTTATTAGAAAAAAATTTTGCATCAGTAAATTGTAGAAATTCAAAAACACGCAATGGTGCTGAAGTTGTCATAAAATGGAAGAATAAAGAACTATTTAATATTTAGTGGTATTTGTTTTTTGTTTCAAATAATGAACTTAATTGAGATATCATAACATCTCCTAATTCATTTACGTCAGTAATTTTGATAGCTTTATTATAATATCTTGAAACATCGTGACCAATTCCTATGGCCAAAATTTCAATATCAGATTTATTTTCAATAAACTTCACAATTTTTTTTAAATGTTTTTCCAAAAAATCACCTGAATTTACAGAAAGAGTTGAGTCATCTACAGGGGCTCCATCTGAAATAACCATTAATATTTTTCTTTCCTCTTTTCTCTTTTTTATTCTGTTATAGGCCCACGATATAGCTTCTCCATCAATGTTCTCTTTGAGCAAACCTTCTTTCAGCATTAGTCCTAAATTATTTTTCGCCTGTCTCCAATGGGTATCTGCTCCTTTGTAAATTATATGTCTTAGATCGTTTAATCTTCCTGGTGTTTTAGGTTTAGAATTTTTAGTCCATAATTCTCTACTCTGTCCACCCTTCCAATTTTTAGTTGTGAAACCTAAAATTTCTACTTTAACAGAGCACCTTTCTAGTGTTCTGGATAAGATATCTGCACAAATAGCCGCAATAGTTATTGGTCTTCCCCTCATGGATCCAGAATTATCAATGAGTAGAGTCACTACAGTATCTTTAAAATCTAAATCCTTTTCTTTTTTGAATGATAAAGAATTATATGGATCCATAATAATTCTTGGAAGTTTTGAACTATCTAACAATCCCTCCTCTAAATCAAATTCCCATGCTCTATTTTGTTTTGCAAGCAATTGTCTTTGAAGTTTATTTGCAAGTTTTGTTATAATATCTTGAAAGCCGATTAATTGTTGATCTAGATTCTTTCTTAGTTTTGTTGTTTCATCTGCATTTTCTAGATTTTCAGCTTTTACAACTTCATCAAACTGAGTTGTAAAAATTTTATAATCTAAATTTATATTATCTATTTTTTTTTGCGTTACTTGCTCTGAGCTTTGTTCATCTGAGTCTGTATCTGAAAGTTGTTCGTCAAAGTTAAATTCATCAACACTATAATCAGCATCTAGTGAAGCTTCTGATATATTTTCATCTTTTTCATCCTTATTATCTTCTTTGTCATTGTTTTCATTCTCATTTGATGGATTATCTTGTCCTTGATCTTGATTTTCTTCTTTTCTTTCGTCCTCATCTTCACTTTGAAAAATATCCATTTCTTCAAAAATTTCTGAAAACTTTGAACTATAAATATTTTGATCTTCAAGATTTTTAAGTAAAAATTCTTTATGTTTTTCTATAGCGTTCTCAAAGTCTTTTTCCCAAAAATTAAGCATTTTTGTTGTTAGAGGATTTAGCTTAATTTTATGAAAATTCTTAAGCATATAAAGCTCGAATGCCTCTGAAACAGATACATCCTCTTTAGTTTTTAATTGATCTTTTCTTTTATGATTTATTACTTGATGATAATTTTCTTGAAAATTTTTCTCAATTCCTTTTAGCATTTTTCCTCCTAGAGTCTCATAACGTATTTTTTCGGCGATATTATAAAGAGATCTAGAAGATGTATTTGAGGGAAGGTTTTTTTTATAAATTGTTTCATTGCAAAATTTTTTTTTCAAAGCAGAGGAATCGGTTTCTGCACGTAATCTTATAAAATCAGCTGGACTAGTTAAATTATCAATCTCTAAAAAATTAAATTCTTTTATTTTTTTTTCTTCAGAATTTGTTTTTTTTACATCAAAATCATCAGCAATTACCTTTGCTGTAGAAGTTAAAGCAATTTTGAATTTTTCTTTTAAATTATTTTCTTTAGTGCTCATTAGATTTGAATATTAATCAAAGATTCTGGCAACTCTTCACCAAAACATCTTTGATAATATTCTGCGATAGTATTTTTTTCAATATCATCACATTTATTAAGAAAAGTTACTCTAAAAGCGTAACCAGTATCTTTAAATATTTCAGCATTTTCTGCCCAATGCAACACCGTTCTCGGGCTCATCACTGTTGAAATATCTCCTGCAATAAATCCTTTACGCGTTAAAGATGCTACTTTTATCATGTTAGCAACTTTCTCTTTTCCCTTTGCATTATTTAAGTTTTTATTTTTAGACAAAACAATATCCATTTCTCTGTCGAGGCTAAGATAGTTTAACGTTGTAACGATATTCCATCTATCCATCTGACCTTGGTTAATTTGCTGCGTACCATGATAAAGACCTGTCGTATCACCAAGCCCAACTGTATTTGAAGTAGCAAATAATCTAAAAAATTTATTTTGTTTAATTACTTTGTTTTTATCTAGTAATGTAAAATTTCCCTCAGCTTCCAAAACTCTTTGAATTACAAACATTACATCAGGTCTACCAGCATCATATTCATCAAAAACAAGAGCAACTGGATTTTGAATTGACCATGGTAAAATTCCCTCGTTAAATTGAGTTACTTGTTTACCATCTTTAAGAACGATCGCATCTTTTCCAATCAAATCAATTCTACTTATATGGCTATCTAAATTTACACGGATACAAGGCCAATTTAATCTTGCTGCAATTTGCTCGATGTGAGTAGATTTTCCAGTGCCATGGTATCCTTGAACTAAAACTCTCTTATTGAACGCAAATCCTGAAATAATGGCTAAAGTAGTATCTCTATCGAACTTGTAGTTTTTATCAATTTCTGGAACATATTCATTCTTTTTTGAAAATGCGTCAACTTCCATTTCTGAGTCAATTCCAAAAGTTTGTTTTAATGAAACTTTAATATCTGGTTCTGAGTTAAGATTTGGTGTCAATTTTTTCCCTATAGGTATTTTTTAATTGTGTATAAGCTAATGTTATAAGTTTAAGTTTTTCTTCGTATTTTTTATTTCCAGAATTCATATCAGGGTGAAATTTTTTCACAAGTAATTTGAATTTATCTTGTATTTTCTTCCACTTTAAACCCACAGAAACCCCCAATATTCCAAAAGCTTTTATATCTTTATGATCGAATTTAAATTGACGCATATGATCATAATCTCCATTTATTTTTTCTTTATCAAACTCATCTCTCAAAGTTGTATTCCATAACACTTTGAAAAAATTATCTGAAGAGCTAAAGCTTTGTGTGGGTTTGTGCCAAGTCATATCAGATTTTAAAAAATCCATTACTTGGTCGTCATTCATTCCTGAAAAATAGTTCCAATTTTTATTAAATTCTTTTACATGCTCAAGGCAAAGCATTCTAAATTTTCTGCTATTATCTTTTTCAACTGGTGCCTTATATTCACCTATTTCATTACAATTATTCCAGTCACAAATATTTTTCATGATATATAATAACATATATGGATATAAATGAGTTAATTACAATTGTAAAAAATAAATTATTAAATCAAATTAATATTGAAAGTATAAATATTGAAGATAAATCTTTTCTTCATAAAAATCACAAAGGAAATCAAGAGGGAAAATATCATTTAAAATTAATTATTGTTTCTGAAGAACTAAAAAAAATGAATAAAATTGAAAGTAATAAAATAATTTATAAGATTTTAGATAAAGAATTAAAAGAATTTATTCACTCAATCCAAATTTTAATTAGTTAAAAATTTTCTTAAAAATAAGTTTACCTTTTTTTTTGAGTATTGTTTGTTGAAAATTGGCTTACCAATGTTTTTCAATAAAACTAAATTGATTTTTTTAGAATTATTCTTTTTATCTTTAATCATAAAAGATAAAATCTTATTTAAATCTTTGATAGAAAAATGTTTTTTTGTTGAAGAAGGTAGAACAGAATTATCAATATGATTTATAATAAAATTATATTCATTTTTACTGAGCATATTTTCCCTTAAACTAAAATTAAGTGCTGTCTTCATTCCAAGTATCACAGCTTCACCGTGATTTAATTTATGACTGTACCCTAAGGCTGCCTCATAAGCATGGCCAAATGTATGACCAAAATTTAATACTTTTCTTAATGCTGTTTCTTTTTCATCTTTTTCAACTATCTTTTTTTTAATTTTACAACTTTCATAGATAGCTTTTTCAATAAATGGAGATGAAAGACTTAAAATCTTTTTAAGATTTTTATTTAAGAAATTAAAAAAATTTTTATTATTAATTAATGAATGCTTCAATATTTCTCCATATCCACAAATTATCTCTCTTTTTGATAAAGATTTAAGAAATTGAATATCTGAGAGAACCAATGATGGTTGATAAAAACTTCCTATTAAATTTTTACCATACTTAGAATTAACTCCAGTTTTTCCACCTATTGATGAATCAACTTGAGCTAAAAGAGTTGTTGGAATATTTGTAAACTTTAGGCCCCTTTTGAAAAGACTAGCAGCAAAACCACTTACATCACCCGTAATTCCTCCTCCTAAAGAAATTAAAACATCATTTCTTGAAAAGTTTTTATTTAATAAAACTTCTAGAATTTTATTAACGCTATTAATATTTTTATTTTTTTCGCTAGCATTAAAAAATAACACAAAAATACTTTTATTTTTTAGAGACTTTTTAATATTTGAGACAAATTTTTTTGGAACATTTTTATCAACAACAATTAAACATTTATCAAAATCAATTGAATTTGATTTAAAAATTTTTGACACACTTGAGGTCAAATTTGATCCAATAATTATTGGATATTTTTCAGTTTTAGTTACTATATTTAATCTAGTTTGTTTCATAAATTTCTACAATTTTTTTTACTATTTCAATTTTAGTAAGATTATCACACTTTATCTCATATAAAGCTTTAGAATAAATGTTAGCTCGTTTCTTAATTAAATCAATTAACTCAGTATCTGTTGCATTAATCGCCAATGGTCTTTTTTTACTGTTTTTAATTCTATTTAACAATGTTTTATCATCCCAATTTAGCCAAAAAGATAAATGATTTTTTAAAATTTCTTTCCTAATATTGTTATTTATAAAAGCTCCCCCACCAAGTGAAATCACAGTAGAGCTTAATTTAAGTTTTTTTAAAGTTGTTTGTTCTTCAATTTTTCTAAAATAATTCTCACCCTTAACTTCAAAGATTTTTTTTATTGTAATGTTCAAATTTTTTTCAATTTCTTTATCGATATCAACAAAATTTAATTTTAATTTATTAGCTACTAAAGATCCAATAGAGCTCTTACCAGAACCCATCATCCCCAAAAAAACTAGATTTTCTTTTGATTTCATAAGTTTCTTTATTGAAAAAACATAAATATGTCTTAATTTGAAATTAACTAAAAGTATATGCAATTCATTAAAAACACAAGTTCGGGCAAAGCAAGTATCATAGGACTTGTGATTAAATCTATAATCGGATTAGGGGTTATTTTAGGTATTATTTTTTTTCTAAGTACAATTGATTTTCCTGCACCTAAAAAAGAAATTGAAAAAATTATTCCAAATGAAAATTTTAAAATTGTTAAATAAGAAAATTTATTCAATTACATTGGTTTGTCTTATTTTTTTTAAACCTTTATTTGCAGAAGAGAAACCAATTGATATTTGGAACATAGAAAAAAAAGATAATCAGGTTATTTCAGAAACAAATATTTCAAGTGAAACTTCTAGTGGTACTACTCATAATAGCGTTTATGAACTACAAACAAATAAACAAACAGATACAATTAAACTAGATAAAGAATTTTCATCAAAAGAAATTAAAATTGTTGGGTTATATGACCCAAGTGAATACGGTTTGAGTATGGATATGTGGTCAAATTCTGATGGCACTAAATTAAAAAATTTATTTCAGAATATTAACAAGTTTAATCTTTCTGAGGATGCATCTGATATAATGCACATATCTTTATTAACCAATGCTTATTCTCCAACTCAAAATATTACTGAGCAAGAATTTATGAGCTTTAAATCTGATTGGTTAATAAAGGATGCAAACTTAGAATTAATAGAAGAATATTTAATTAAAAATCAAATAATAAATTTACACCCTAATTTGGCAAGATATTTAGTAGATACTTATTTATCTGAGTCAAACATAAAAAAATCATGTGAAATTTTTTCTAAAAATACAGAACCTCTTCAAGATGAATATCTATCAAAATTTAATTTATATTGTTTAATCAATTATGGAAAAAATGAAGAGGCACAACTAATTTTAGATTTAAAAAAAGAGTTAGGTTTCGAAGATAATTATTATGAAAACAAAATAAATTATCTATTTGGATATTTAGATGAGGCAGATAAAGAAATATCAACAAATTCAATTTTAGATTTTCATTTAGCTCATAGAACTAACTCTGAGTTTTCTTATGAACCAACAGAAGAAACACCAAAAATAATTTGGAAATATCTTTCAGGTGCTAATTTACTTTTTAAAATTCAAGATATAGAAATTACCGATGTAGAAAAAATTTCTACAATAGAAAAAGCTGTTAATGATAAAAATTATTCTGAAGAGGAGTTGTTCGAATTTTATAAAAAATTCCAATTTAATATTAATCAATTTTTAAACGCAAAAGAGGTGTATAAATCTTTATCTTCAATCGAGGGACGTGCTCTTTTATATCAAAGAACTCTTTTAACAGAAGAACCAAAAATCAAATTAGAATTTATAAAGATTTTAAAGGATCTATTCATATCTGATGAAATAGGCGATGCCTTTGATTTAGAATTAAAAAAATTTTTAAGCGAAATTAATGTTGAGGATGTTCCATCAAATTTTACAACATTTTATAATAGTAATCTAAACAAGAAAGAGACATCAGATAAAAAGATTAAATATAATAGTAAAATTTTACATCAATCAAAACTTATAAATTATTTCAATGGAGACTACGCTAAATCTAAAATTGAAGAGGATCTTGATAAATTTTTAAAGAAAATTAAAAAAGATAAAAAATATTTTTTATCAAAAAAAGATATAATTTTTTTAGAGGCGCTCAAATCTGATGGAGTTGAAATTTCAAAAAAATACGACGGTCTTTATGAGGTGAAGCAATCAGAAATGCCTGCCGATATTCAAACAATGATAGATAATAATGAGATTGGTGCTGCATTGTTAAGAATAATTGAGGTAATTGGACCTGACAAAATTGAAAATATTGATGAAGATACAGTTTATTTTATTATCAATACTTTAAATCAATTAAATGTTGATTTAATTAGAAACAAACTATTGCTAAAAGTTCTTCCTTTAAAAGTATAAAAATTATACTAAAATCAAGTTATGGCTATCAGAACAATAATAACAGAACCCAATAAATTACTTAGACAAATTTCTAAACCAGTCAATGGTGTTGGCAAAGAAGAGCAAAAATTGATGGATGATATGCTTGAGACAATGTATGACGCAAACGGAATTGGTCTCGCAGCGATACAAGTTGGTGTACCAAAGAGAATTATTGTAATGGATATAAGTAAAGATGAGAATAAAAAGGAGCCAAGATATTTCGTAAATCCAATTATAAAAAATAAAGATACAGAAAAAGCAACTTATGAGGAAGGATGTCTTTCTGTGCCAAATCAGTTTGCAGAAATTGATAGACCTAGTAAGTGTGAAGTAGAATATCTTGATTATGATGGAGAAAAGAAATTGTTAAAGGCAGATGGTCTTCTTGCAACGTGTATTCAGCATGAAATGGACCATTTAGAGGGCATACTATTTATTGATTATCTTTCAAAATTAAAAAGGTCAATGATAATTAAAAAATTATCTAAGAAAAAATCTACAGCAGCAGTTCTTTAAACATGCTAAAGAAAATAGTTTTTATGGGTACACCCATGTTCGCTGTTCCAATTTTAAAATCACTTTATCAAAATGGATATCCTATTTCTTGCGTTTACACACAACCACCTCAAAAATCTAAAAGAGGTCAAAAAATTAACAAGTCACCAATTCAATTAATTTCAGAAACTTTAAACATAGAATTTAGAACACCAAATTCATTAAAAGAAAATTTAGAGGAGTTAGAGTATTTTAAATCTTTAGAGGCAGATTTAGTAATAGTTGTTGCTTATGGTCAAATTATACCAAAGTCATATTTAAATTTAACTAAAAAAGGATTTATTAATATACATGCATCTATTCTTCCAAAATGGAGAGGTGCTGCTCCTATTCAAAGATCAATTATGAATTTAGATAAAGAGACAGGAATTAGTATTATGAAAATAGGAGAGGAACTAGATACAGGACCTGTATGCAATATTTATAAAATTAATATAGAAAACAATTTAAACGCTGAAGATATTAATGAAAAGCTATCAAGTTTGGCTGCAGAGAAAATTTTAGATAATATCGATGATATATATGAGGATAAAGCAAACTTTATAGAACAAGATCACTCATCAGCGACATACGCACCAAAAATTCAAAAATTAGAGGGGCAGATTAATTGGAAAGAAGATGCTAAAATTATAATTGGTAAAATAAATGGACTTTATCCAGTGCCAGGAGCTTATTTCATGTTTAACGGTGAGAGATATAAAATATTAAAAGCAGAAATTGGACAAGCACAAGGAAAACCAGGTGAGGTTTTATCTGATCATTTAGAAATTTCATGTGGAGATAAAAAATCATTAAAAATTAAAGAAATACAAAGACAAGGAAAAAAACCTCAAAGTATTGGGGAATTTGTTTTAGGAACACAAATTAAAAAGGGTTCATTTTTATAATGAGTAGATACCAAATACTTATTGAGTATGTAGGGACAAATTTTAGAGGTTGGCAAATTCAAAAAAAGGGCCCAACAATCCAAGGATTAATTCAAAAAAAATTATCAAAATTATTAAATGAAAAAATTGTTTTATATGGTCAAGGAAGAACTGATGCTGGGGTTCATGCATTTGAGCAATCTGCACACTTTGATTGCAAAAATAAAATAACCGATAAAATTAAATTTTTAAAATCCATTAATCATTTTTTAAATCTAAAGGATATTGCAATTAAAAATATTAAAAAAAGAAATAATAAATTTCATGCTAGATTTTCAGCAAAACAAAGAATTTATAAATACTTTATTTTTAATCAAATAAGCCAACCAATAATTGAAAAAAATAGAGCATGGCATGTTCGTAAGCCTTTAGATTTAGAATTAATGAAAAAGGGTGCAAAAAAGTTATTAGGAACTCATGATTATTCAACTTTTAGATCTTCAGGTTGTAATGCAAAAAGTCCAATTAAAACTATAAAATCAATAAATATTAAATCATCAAAAAACAAAATTGAATTTCAATTTAGTTCTCAATCTTTTTTACAACATCAGGTCAGATCTATGGTTGGTTGTTTAAAATATTTGGGGGAAAAGAAATGGGATTTGAAAACTTTTGAAAAGAGATTTAAGTCAAAAAAAAGAACACTGTGTGCTCCTCCAGCAACACCAAGTGGTTTATTTTTATTTAAGGTTCTTTATTAATTTATTTTTATTGCTCATAGCAAACTTTTTATTTATTCGCCATCTAGACTCAGCTCTTACAATATATCCACAACAGTTTTTTGATTTACATTTACAAGGAAATTGTTTGTAGTTTTCATCATAGCCAAATCCATAATCACAGGTAAACTCATCACCTTTTTTAATATCTTTGATTGCTTTGACCCAAATTTTCAATCCCTTTCCATCGTAATCACAATTATTATCACAAGAATGATTAATTAAACCTGCGGTATTCCATGGAAAATCTCCATCTAGATCGTATCTTTTATTTATTGTGAATAAATATATTGGTTTACTATTATCGTACTTATCAGAATCTTGTGTTTGTTTTTTTGTTATAAGTTTTCCGACATAGTCAATTATTTTGGTTCCCTCTTTAATGTCACGAGTTGCATAAAGTCCTCTTCCTTTATTATCAATGCCAGATTTTTTTATTTTATATAACTTCATGAAATTTTTATTTAGAGTTTTCTTAAGAATTATCAATTAAATTCTAAAAGAGCATCAACGTGTCTTTTAGTACTGTCTCGAAGTGCATTTAGGTCATAACCGCCCTCTAAAATTGAAACAACTTTTCCATTACAAAACTTTTTAGAAGTCTCTAATAATCTTTTAGTAATAGTAAAATAATCCTCTGTTTTTAAATTTAATTGAGCGAGAGGGTCATCTTCATGGGCGTCAAAACCAGCGCTAATCAATATAAACTCAGGTCTAAACTCTTCTAATTTTTTTAATACACGGTCAAATACGTTTAAATATTCTTCTGAACTTATGCCAGCTGGCAAAGGTATATTAAATATATTGTTAAATTTACCTCTTTCTTGTTCTGAACCAGTTCCTGGGTAGTAGGGATATTGGTGAGTTGATATAAAAAGAACATTTTCATTTTCATAAAAAATATCTTGTGTTCCATTACCGTGATGTACATCAAAATCTATTATTGCAACTTTCTTATATTTATTTTTTTTCAATAAATAATTTGCACCTATACTTACTGAATTTAAAATGCAAAAACCAGCAGCTTTATTTTGCGAGCTATGATGCCCAGGAGGTCGAACACTACAGAATGCATTTTTAAATTCTTTTTTTTCCACTCCATCAATTGCAGTAATTATTGATCCAACTGCATCGAAAGTTGCGTCTTTGCTTCCAGGCGAGATTATTGTATCACCATCAAGTGAAGAAAAACCTTTTTTTGGAAAAGAACTTTTGACTAAATTTAAATAATTCTTTTCATGTGTAGTTAATAGAATATCATCTGAAACTTTACATGGTTTCTTCCATATAAGATTTTTATTATTAAATTTTTTAAAATTTTCTACTATGACTGATACCCTTGCTATTTGCTCTGGATGTCCAGGACCTGTATCATGATTTTGAGATGTATCTGATGTAATTAAGCCAGTTTTCACTTAAAGTAATTATCTAAGATTTTAGTATAAATTAAAGTTAA